>CALVWN010000034.1 GCA_944367415.1 uncultured Clostridia bacterium
TGGATACAAACGAGAACAGTCAACTGCTTGCACGCGCGGTGCCGCCCCTTTTGGAGTGGTACCGCGTTTGCAAAAGAGACCTCCCCTGGCGCAGGATGCGCAACCCCTATACCGCGCTCGTCGCCGAGCTCATGCTGCAGCAGACGCGCGTGGAGGCGGTCAAGGAGCGATATGTGCAATTTCTGGAGGCGTTTCCGACGCCCGAAGCGCTTGCCGCCGCCTCCGAGGAGGAGGTGCTCAAGCTCTGGGAGGGGCTTGGCTACTATTCCCGCGCGCGCAACCTGCACAGGGCGGCAAAGGTCATCGCGGAGCATGGCTTTCCGCAGACCTTCGAGGGGGTGCGCGCGCTGCCCGGCGTGGGGGACTATACGGCGGGCGCCGTCTGTTCCATCGCGCTCGGACTGCCCGTTCCCGCCGTCGACGGCAACGTCCTGCGCATCTTGAGCAGATTGTACGCCGATCCCTCCAACATCGACGACGGGGGAACGAAGGCGGCGTATGCGTCTCTGCTCAAAGCGGTCTATCCCCCCGAGACGGCGGATTTCTGCGAGGCGCTCATGGAATTGGGCGCCATCGTATGCGTTCCGAACGGCGCGCCGCTGTGCGCGCAGTGCCCGTGGAAAGAGCTGTGCCGCGCCCGCCTTGCGGGGCGGGAGGAGACATTTCCCGTCCGCAGCGAAAAGCGCCCCCGCCGCGTCGTGGAGGCGACCGTCTTTGTGCTACGCTGCGGGGAGCGTTACGCGCTCGAAAAACGCCCCGCCAAGGGGCTTCTGGCGGGGCTGTGGCAGTTTCCCTTCTTTGAAGGCGCGGCGCCCGACTTCGGGAACGTGCTGGAGGAGAAGCGCGCAAAGCACATCTTCACCCACGTCGAGTGGCGCATGACGGGAAAACGCGTGGACGTATCGCAGGAAATCGCGCCATACACCTGGGTGACGAAGGAGGAACTGCGCGAAAAATACGCCCTTCCCTCCGCCTTCCGCGCCTTTCTCTCCTGGATCGGGTAAAAAAATCCGTCGGGCAGTTCCCCGACGGATTTTTTTACAGGTCTTTGATCATGGAACGGTATTCGAGTTCGCGGTAGCCGAGCTTTTTGTAGAGGGCGACGGCGCGCTCGTTCTCCGGCTCCACCTCAAGGCGCAGCCGCCTGGCGCCCAGCGTCTCGGCGAGGGCGAACAGCTCCTTTGCAAGCCCCTTGCCGCGGAAGGCGGGGCGCAGATAGATCTCGTCGATCCAGACGGTCAGCCCGCCCGCTTCGCGCGAATAGGTCTTTTGCAGCAGGGCGTACCCCGCGGGCGTCTCCCCGTCCGAGAGGAGATACCCTTCGATGTATTCGTCCGAGCGCATGAGCTCTGCAAACGCATCCGTATGATATGCGGGCGGAACGTCGTGCTCGACGGCGGGGGAGGCATAAAATTCGCGGGACATGGCGACAAAGAGCGCTTCGTCCGCTTTCGTGAGTTTGCGTATCATGACGGCAGTATAGCAGACGAAATACCCTTTGTCAAGGTTCTGTGAAAAGATTTTTGTTGTATCTTATTGACAAATGCGCGGTGGAATAGTAAAATAGAGAGGACATAAGTCACAAAAAACAATGACACTTCAGAGGATAAACGATGAGCAGATTGATCTTTGATTCCAACGGCGAGCTGTGGTACACGCGCGCCGAGGAGCTTGGCCTCGATTATATCTCCATGCCCTATTATATCGACGGGGAGGAGTATTACTACGATCTGGGCAAGAATACCGATTTCAGAAAGTTCTACGATCTCGTGCGGGCGGGGAACATCCCCAAGACGCAGGCGCTCAACCCGGAGGACTACAAAAAGTTTCTGACGCCCTACTTCGAGCGCGGAGAGGACATCCTCTACGTCAGTTTTTCCCACAAACTGAGCGGCACCTTCCAATCCCTCGATCTCGCCCTGCGCGAGCTGAAAGAGCAGTTCCCCGACAGAAAATGCACGGTGTTCGATACCAACAGCATCTCGCTCGGCGCGGGCATCCAGGCGGAGGAGGCGGCAAAGCTGTGGAAGCAGGGCGCGTCCGATGAGGAGATCCTCGACTTTTTGAAGACGTTCACCGACCGCGTCTGTGTGTACTTTACGGTGGACGATCTCATGCACTTGAAGCGCGGGGGCAGATGCTCCGGACTCGCCGCCGTGGCGGGAACGGTGCTGGGGCTCAAGCCCATGCTCTCCGTCGGGGCGGACGGGGGACTTTGCGTGCTCTCCAAGATCGCCGGCAAGAAGAAGGCGCTGCGCACGCTCGCCGACAAGGTCGCCGCGGAGCTGACCGACGAGAGCTGCAACGTCTATGTGGTGGACGCCGACTGTCCGGAGGAGGGCGACAGGCTGCGCGATCTCATCCTCGAAAAGCGCCCGAACGCCAACGTGGTGCGCCAGATCGTCGGCCCGGTCATCGGTTCGCACTGCGGCCCTGGCACGCTGGGCGTCATCTTCGTGGGCGACAAGCGCCCTGTTCCGCTCGAAAAATAAGAGAGGCTGCCGCGCCGCCCGATGTACGCATCGGGCGGCGCTTTTGTTGTTCCCCGATTGACAAACGGGCGGCGCTTTGGTATAATAAACGCGTTATGGAAAACAGAGGAAAATTCATCGTCTTTGAAGGGACGGACGGCAGCGGAAAATCCACGCAGTTAAAGCAGCTCGCAAAATATCTCCGAGGGAAAGGGGTCGCCTGCACGCTCACGCATGAGCCCACCGATTCGCCCTTCGGAGGGATCCTGCGCGCCTGCCTCACGGGGCGCATCGATACCGACGAACGCGCCATCGCCGCCCTCTTTGCGGCAGATCGGCTCGATCATATCACGAACGGCGTCAACGGCATCCTCAGGCAGCTCGACGCCGGTATCACCGTATTGTGTGACAGGTACTACTTTTCATCCCTCGCCTACAACGGCGGCGCCGTGTCGGCGGAGTGGGTGGCACAGCTCAACGCGCCCGCAATGGCGCTTCTGCGCGCCGATCTCACCGTCTTTCTCGACCTTCCGCCCGAGGAGAGCATGAAGCGCGTCTCCCGCCGCGGCGAGACGGAGCGCTATGAGTCGCTGGAAAATCTGCGCCGCGTGCGCGATGCCTACTTTGCCGCCTTTGAACGGTACGGGGCGGGGGAGAACATCGCCGTCATCCGCAGCGAGGAGGACAGAGACCGCACGCAGGCGGCGATCCGCCGCGAGGTCGCAAAGGTATTCGGAGGGAAATTATGACGGACAAACTCAACGTCGGCGAAGTGTTGAAGCCGCAGGGCATCCGCGGCGAACTCAAGGTGAAGCCGTTCACCGACGACGCGGAGGTGTTCCGCGCCTTTTCGCAGGTGTTCGTCGGGGACGTCCTCTATAAGGTGCTGTCCGTCCGCACGGGCGGCGGCGCCGTCTTTTTGGGGCTGAAGGGGGTGGCGGACAGGAACGCCGCCGAACTTCTGCGCGGAAAACAGCTGTATATCCTGCGCGAGGACGCGCCCGCGCCCGCGGAGGGGAGATACTATATCGCCGATCTGCTCGGCTGCACGATCGTGACGGCGGAGGGCGAGGAACTCGGCAGACTCACCGACGTGCGGCAGGCGGCGACGGATATCTACACCGTGCGCATGGGGGAGCGGGAGGTCATGTTTCCCGCGGCGGACGGTGTCATCACGGCGGTCGATCCGGAGGGCGGCACGATCACCGTCGACAAAAAGCGCTTTTATGAGGTGGCAGTGCTGTGAAGATCACCATTTTAACGCTCTTTCCCGAGATGTTCACGCCCCTCTTTGCGAGCATCGTCGGGCGGGCGGTCAGGGAGGGGAAGCTCTCCATCGAGGTCGTCAACCTGCGCGACTACACCGAGGATAAACACCTGAAGTGCGACGACTATCCCTTCGGCGGCGGCGCGGGCATGGTGATGATGGCGCAGCCCGTCGGGAGCGCCATCGAGGCGGTCGATCCCGACCACCGCGCGCGGCGCATCTACCTCTCGCCCAAGGGGAAGACCTTCCGGCAGGAGCAGGTCTTTTCCCTCGTCGAGGAGGAGCATCTCGTGCTGCTGTGCGGGCACTACGAGGGCGTCGACCAGCGCGCCATCGACCTCTTCATCGACGAGGAGCTCTCCATCGGCGACTATGTGCTGACGGGCGGCGAGCTGCCCGCGATGGTGGTCGTCGACTGCGTCTCGCGCTATGTCGACGGCGTGCTGTCGCCGCAGTCGCTCGTGCAGGAGAGTTTCTCGGAAAATCTGCTCGAATACCCCCAGTACACCCGCCCCGTGGAGTACCGCGGGCTGACCGTGCCCGAGGTGCTGCGCAGCGGCAATCATGCCGCGATCGATAAGTGGCGGCGGGAACAGGCGCTCGCCGTGACGAAAAAGAACCGCCCCGACCTTCTTCAGGAGGAGGAACGATGAAGACCATCCAGTGGTTCCCCGGGCACATGGCGAAAGCGATGCGCATGATGGAGGAAAACGTCACGCTGTGCGACGCGGTCGTGTTCGTGCTCGACGCACGCGCGCCCGCGTCAAGTTATAATGCGCGCCTCAAAGAGGTGGCGGGGGAGCGCCCCGTTCTCTACGTTCTCAACAAGGGAGACATGGCGGACGGCGGCGCGGACGAGGCTGTCGCGCTCATCCGTTCGGGCGGCAGGGCGGCCTTGAAGATCGCCGCGCCCTCGCCCGCTTCCCTGCGTCCGCTGACGCAGGCGATGGAGGAGTTGGTCGCAAAAAAGCGGGAACGCTTCGCGCAAAAGGGAACCGTCCGCCCGCTGCGCTTTCTCATTGCGGGCATCCCCAACACGGGAAAGAGCACGCTCATCAACCTGCTCTCGGGCGGCAAAAAGGCGCAGGTGGGGGATAAGGCGGGCGTGACGCGTGCCAAGCAGTGGGTGCGGTGCGGCGCGTTCGAGCTTCTGGATACCCCCGGCACCATGCCCCCCGCGCTCGCCGATCAGCGGCTCGCGCGCAGGCTCGCCTATGTGGGCAGCGTCAACGACGACATTCTCGACAAGGAGGAGGTCGCGCTCGCGCTTCTCGAAGAACTGTGGGAAAAATACCCCGACCGCCTCACCGGGCGCTATGCCATCGCGGGCGGCACGCCCCTTGAAATGTACGAGGCGCTGTGCGCGCGGCGGGGGTTCATTCTGCGCGGCGGCGAATACGACTATACGCGCGGGGCGCTCGCGCTTCTGGACGACTTCCGCAAGGGCAGGCTGGGAAGGGTGTGCCTGGACAGCGCGGACGATCTGCGCACGGCGGGGCTTGTGTGACATGGACGAACTGCTTTTAGAGCGCGAATATGCCGCAAAGGGATTTTTCGCCGTTGCGGGCGTCGACGAGGTGGGCAGAGGCCCGCTCGCCGGCCCCGTCGTGTGCGCGGCGGTCATCCTGCCGCTCGAAGAGCGCATCCCGGGCATCGACGACAGCAAGAAGCTCTCCCCGAAGAAGTGGGAGGCGCTCGCGGCGCGCATCCGCGAATGTGCGCGCGCCTATGCCGTCGCGGAGGTCTCCGCCGCCGTCATCGACGAGATCAACATCCTGCAGGCGACACGTCTTTGCATGAAGCGCGCCGTCGAACAGCTCGCCCCCGCCCCCGACATGGTGCTGACGGACGGCAACATGACGCTCGATCTCGCGCTGCCGCAGCGCTCCATCGTCAAGGGGGACGCCCTCGTCGCCAGCATCGGCGCGGCGAGCATCCTCGCAAAGGTGTACCGTGACGCGCTCATGCGCGAATACGCAAAGACGTATCCCGGATATGCGTTCGAGCGCAACGCGGGATACGGCACGGCGGCGCACATCGCCGCCATCCGGGAGGTGGGATTATGCCCGATCCATCGCAGGACGTTCGTAACAAAGATCTTGGGCGCAAGGCAGAACGGCTCGTCCGCGCCTATCTGAGGCGGCACGGCTACAAGATCGTGGAGAAAAACTTCGTCACGCCCTTCGGCGAGGCGGACATCATCGCGCGCGCCCGCGACGGCACCTACTGCCTCGTGGAGGTCAAGGCGCGCACGGGAGATCCGATGGTGCTGCCCGTCGAGGCGGTCACGCCGCAAAAACGGGAGCGTTACCGCATGATCGCAAAGACGTTCTGCGCAAAAATGGGCAAAGAGGTGCCGCTGCGCTTCGACATCGCCGCCGTGCTCAACGGAACGCTCGATTACTTTGAAAATGCCTTCCTCTGAACAGATCGACAGACAATTCGGGTTCTGGGCGACCTTCCGCCCCTCTCTTGCGCGCCCCGTCATCGCGCTCTCGCGCGCCGTCCTCCCGGTGCTTTTGAAGGGAACGGACGGGGTGTGCCGCCGCGACCTCTGCGCGCAGGGCTGCCGCATGACGCTGCTCTCCGCGCCCGGCGCGGGGCAGACGCCCTGCCTCGTCTACTTCCACGGCGGCGGGTTCGTGTTCGACGCCGCGCCCTATCATTACCGCAACGCGGCGGCATACGCGCGCGGCGCGCATTGCAAGGTACTGCTCGTCCGCTATCCGCTCGCGCCCCGTCATCCGATCGGGGAGATCGTGTCCGCCTGCCGCGCGGCGCTTTTGTATGCGCTGGAGAATGCGCGCGCGCTCGGCACGGACGGACGCGTCGCGGTGGGCGGGGATTCCGCGGGCGGGTATCTCGCGGCGGACGCCGCGCTCTTTGTGCGCGCGCCCCTGCGCCTTGCCATGCTGCTCTATCCCGTCGTCGGCGGCGGGGAGACTCCCTCCATGCGCGCTTATCCCGACACGCCCATGTGGAATGCGCGGCTCAACCGCAGGATGTGGGAATATGTCGGCGACGCTCCCTCCGTTTTGCAGCACGACCTCTCGTCCTTTCCGCCCGCCTTTGTGGAGACGGCGCAGTTCGACTGCCTGCACGACGAGGGCGCCGCGCTCGCCGCACGGCTGCGCGAGGCGGGGCGGCAGGTCGCGTACACCGACCGCGCGGGGGCGATGCACGGCTTTGACATCGCGCAGCGCTGCGCCGTCACGCGCGCGGCGCTCGCGGAGCGCATTGCGGCGCTGCGGGCGGCATTTGAAACCTGACGAAAGAGATGCGGACGCATGTCCGCTTTTTTTTGCCGAAAAAAGCGCGCGGCAGGGTTGCCAACCGCGCCATAAAATGGTATAATGAAGGAGAGAAACATCAATACTCTCCCGTGCCGCGCCGCACGGCGTGCGCGCGCCGCGGGGGAGGGGAGAAATATGGCTACGAAAAAGACGAAAGTGACTGACAAAAACAATTTCTCGCTGGAGCCGCGCTTCCCGAAGTATGCGGGCTACGCCGATTACTTCCTCTCCACGCCCGTCGCGGTGCAGGTCAGAAACGACTATTCGGAGGCGGTGACGCTGCAGGTCTCCATCGAGAGCGAATCGGGCCTGCTCGTTCCCTACGAGACGCAGGCGGAGGTGCCCTTCGAGAGTGCGATCGTTCTGACGGCGGAGGGCATTTTTTCACCCCTCGTGCTCGCCGAGAACGACGAGATCCGCGTCTGCCCCGTCACGGTCACGGCGCGCCTGGACGGCAAGACGGTCGCCTCCGCCTCCGCGCAGATCACGGCGCTTCCCTTCGACTGGTGGGAGGGGCTGGAGGGCAATGCCGAGCGCCTCGCGGTCTTCGTGCGCCCGCGCATCGCAGACTGCGCCGCCATCCTCGCCGATGCGGGCAAGCGGCTGAAAAAGTGGGATAAGAGCGCGGAGTTCTACGGCTACACGGGCACGGACAAGAACACGGTGCGCCAGATCGCCGCGGCGATCTACGCCTCCGTCAAGGCGCTCTCCATCAGCAAGGAGGGGGAGAGCGATTTCTCCGCGCCGCTGCGCGCGGCGCGCCCCGGCTCCATCCTCAAGGAGCGCACGGCGTCCTCCGCGGAGCTTGCCGTCTTTCTGGCGGCGTGCTTCGAGGCGGCGCACCTCAATCCCGTCATCGCGGTGGGCAAGGGCGGCGTCGCCGTCGGCGTATGGCTGTACGAGAGCTGCTTCCTCGATCCCGTCACGGATGACGCGGAGATCGTCGGGAAATACGTCTCCGAGGGCATCAACAACCTGAGCTTTTTCGACGTCGAGGACGTGTTCTCCACGTCCAATGCGGCGTTCACGCCCTCCGAGGGGCATTTCCGTCAGAAACTCAAAAATGCCGTCTACGAATGTTTCGTCGACGTGCGCCGCTGCCGGATGGGCGGCATCCGCGCCTGCCCCGCGCGCGGCAAGGGGCTGAAGGGCTATGAACTTCTCAAAGAGGAGGAGATGTCCGACGACGCGGCGCCCGCGCCCATTCCCGCCTTCCGCAAACTCAAGCTGGACGGCAAGCAGCCCAAGAACAAGCAGTGGGAGCGGCGGCTCCTCGACCTCACCACCAAGAACGCGCTGCTCAACTTCACCGGAAGAAACGCCGTGCATCTCTATGAGGCGGGAGCGGACGAACTGTATGCCCTGCTCGTCGACCGCGGCGGGATGCGGCTGAAGGGGGAGACGAACCCCGAGCCGTCGCAGCCCTTCGGCGGCGAACTTGCCCGCCAGCGCAGGGAGCTGATCTCCCTCGAACAGCAAAAGGGGATCCTGCGCGCCTATGACGATCAGAAGACGACGCAGGAGACGGCGAACCGCCTCATGCGGCGCAACCGCGAGGCGGAAGAGGAGGCGGGCGCAAAGGTCTTGTATCTCGCCTTCGGCTTTCTGCGCTATACGGGGGAGGACGGCGCTACGCGCTACGCGCCCCTTGTCCTGGCGCCCGCGCGCATCGGCCGCGCCAAGGGAAACGAGGATTTCTCCG
>CALVWN010000035.1 GCA_944367415.1 uncultured Clostridia bacterium
AAATTCCTCGTTTTCTCCCCAACGGTAGGGGGATTGTGCGCACGCGGCGAACAGATCGTAGGAGACGGGGTCTCCGAGGAGCGCCTGAAGATCGGTCGTTTTGAGCGCGAGCAGAGGCTGGTCTTTCTGCCGGTCGGAGGAGAAACTCTCGTTCGCCGTGCGGTTGAGGTGGATGGCGAGGGAGGGGAGCGTCACGAGAAAATCGCTCGCAAAGCTCTCCGAATGCAGCGCGCCCTCCGCCTCGCGCACGACGCGTCCCGCGATGCGCAGCGGGCGGTCGAAGAAGGTGTACCACAGCCCGCCGCCGTACGGCTCGGTGTTCAGCCGCGTGCAGTACGCGTCCGAGAGCGCGGCGTTTTCCTTGAGCTTGAGTGCGGGCGAGTCGGTGTGGCTCGCGACGATCTTGAAGCCTTCTCTCGCGTCGCCCGCGCGGAAGGCGACGATGGCGCTGCCGCCGCGCACGACGAAGTATGCGCCGCCCGGGGCAAGCGTCCACGGCTGCGATTCGGACAGCTCGCAAAAGCCCTTGCCGAGCAGGAAGGCGCGCGCGTTGTCCACCGCCTGATAGGCGCTGTAGGAGGTTTCGAGAAATTGCATGAGTTCTTTCATAGCTGACTTCCGTTTTTTTCTTCATTATAGTCTGCCGCGCCGAAAAAAGCAAGTAAAACGTGCGGCGCAGAAAATCTGAAAAAATTTCTCCCGCCCTCTTGCAAAATGGCGCGCCGCATGGTACAATATATCGATAAGAAAGAAGGAGATCGTACAAAATGTGGTTTGATGAACGGGTATTCTATCAGATCTATCCGCTCGGGTTCTGCGGAGCGGAGCGCGAGAACGATTTCGGCGAGACGCGCCACCGCTTCGGCCTGATCGAAGCGGAGATCGATCGGCTCAAGGCGCTCGGCGTCGGGGCGGTGCTCTTCAATCCGCTCTTCGAGAGCGAGCGTCACGGCTATGACACGGTGGATTTTTTCAAGGTAGACAGGCGGCTCGGCACCAACGAGGAATTTGCCGCGCTCGTCAAAAAGCTGCACGCGGCGGATATCCGCGTCGTGATCGACGGCGTGTTCAACCACGTCGGAAGAAAATTCCCGCCCTTTCAGGAAGTGCTCGAAAAGCGGGAGGGTACCGACTACCGGTTCTGGTTCAACATCAATTTCGGCGGAAATTCGCGCTACAACGACGGGCTTGACTATGAAAACTGGGAGGGGCACCCCGAACTCGTCCGGCTTCGCCTGGAAAATCGCGACCTTCAGAATTACCTCATGGATGCCGTCCGCTTCTGGATCGACGCCTTCGACATCGACGGGCTGCGCCTGGACGTCGCATACCTTCTGCCGCCGTGGTTCATGGAGATGCTCCGCCGCACCGTCAACGAGAAAAAGCGCGACTTTTTCCTCGTCGGCGAGGTCATCCACAACAACAATTTTCAGCAGAACGTCTGCCCCGAGCGGCTGGATTCCATCACCAACTACGAGGGATTCCGCAGCATGATCTCTGCGTTCAATTCCTCCAACCTCTTTGAGATCGAACACTCCATGTCGCGCCTGTTCGCCGACACGCCGTGGGTGCTCTTCAAGGGCAAGCACCTGCTCAATTTCGTCGACAATCACGACGTCGAACGCGCCTGCACGGCGCTCAGAAACAAGGCGAACCTGCTCAATCTCTATACTCTTCTCTATACGATGCCCGGGATCCCCTGCGTGTATTACGGCTCGGAATTCGGCGCGGAGGGGGATAAGTCCGATCTTGACTACAAGCTTCGCCCCTTCATCGGCGACATCGACAGGACGGCGCACCCCGAGCTCGTGGCGCACCTCGAAAAACTCGCCGACATCCGCAGGCGCTGCCCCGCGCTCTCCTACGGGAGTTATCGCAAGGCGACGTGCATGAACACCAACTTCTCCTTTGTGCGCGAGACGGAGAATGAGCGCATCATCGTCGCGATCAACATCGGCGACGGCGACTGTACCGTCCGCGTGGAGGAAGCGGAGGGGGTCAACCTCCTCGACGGGCAGGTGCGCAACCTCAACGACATCTATCTTCCCCCGCACACGGCGTGCATCTATAAAAAGAACTGAATATGCGCCGCGCGGCGCCCGACGGACGCCGCGCGGCTTATTTTATGACCCGATCTTTTTGACGTAGCATCTTCTGCGCTTATGCAGAACGTTGCCGAAGTTTTTCCACAGATTGAGGATGGAATAGTTCTCCTCGAGGTTGAGATTGGTCTCGCAGTATTTTGCCGTGCCCTCGGTGAGCATCCGGTACAGCTCGTCGATCATGACGAGGCTGACGCCGCGGTAGGCGGGCAGTACGCCGATGAGCGCAAGGTCGATGATCTCCGGCTTTTTGACCGCCTTGAGGATGCGCAGCAGGGTGGGGATGGTCATTCTGCCGCCCGATTTTTGCACCGCGCGCGAGATGGAGGGGAAGCAAAGCCCGAAGCACACGGGTTTTTCGTCCTTGTCGAGGATCATCGTCACATACCGCACGTCGATGATCTGGCGGAAACTCCTGACCAGCTCGTCCTTCATCTTCTCGGTGAAGGGCACGGTGCCGTAGATGTCGGCATACGTCGTGTCGAGCAGTTCGAAAAACGGCTCTTTGTAGAGGCGGATGAACTCGTCCGCCGTCTTGGCGGTGCTCAGATGCAGGTCGTAGCGCTTCATCATGCGCTCGCGCATCTCCTTGAGGCGGGGATCGGGATGCTCGGGGGCGTACAGTTTGTGCTCCACCCAGTCCACTTCCTTCTCATAGCCAAGCCCCTCGATGAGCGCCTGATAGTAGGGGTAGTTGTACTGCTCCTCGAAGGTGGAAAGCTCGTCGAAACCCTCGATGAGCAGCCCTTCGCGCTCGAGGTCGGAGAACCCGAGGGGGCCGACGACTTCCTCCATGCCCTTCTCGCGCGCCCACGTCTCCACTTTCCGGAAGAGGGCGGCGGCGACCTCCTTGTCGTCGATGCAGTCAAAGCGGGTAAAGCGCACGCGCTTTTGCTTCCAGCGCTCGTTCGCCGCCCGTTGGAGGATGCCCGAGATGCGCCCGACCACCTCTTTGCCGCGATAGGCGAGGTAGTACACCGCCTCGGCGTTCTCATAGTAGTGATAGTCCTTCCGGAACAGCTTCTTCTCGTCCGCATAGAGGGGCGGTACAAAGTTGTCGTTTCCCTTGTATAATCTGAGCGGAAATTCGATGAACGCTCTGCGCTGCGCGCGCGTTTTCACTTCTTTGATCTCGATCATAGATATCCTCTCGTCAAATGTCCATTCTATGAACATTATATTGTGCATCCGAAAAAATGTCAAGAAAAGCGGTCGGATTTTGTCGAAATCGGGGCGCACATTTGACTTTTTCGTTCGATGCGGCTATAATAGAACCATCTTCTGACAGATGCGAACGGAGGGAAGCAATGAAGAATTTTATCTTTCTCTCTCCCAATTTCCCGGAGAATTACTGGCGGTTCTGCGCCGCTTTGCGCGAGCGCGGCCTGCGCGTTCTCGGCATCGGCGACTGCCCCTATGACGCCCTGCGCGAGGAGGTGCGCCGCTCCCTCGACGAATATTATTATGTCTCCTCCCTCGAGCATTATGACGAAGTGTACTCCGCCGTCGCCTTTTTTGCCTTCAAGTACGGCAAACCCGACTGGCTGGAGAGCAACAACGAGTATTGGCTGGAGCGCGACGCCCGCCTGCGGGATGACTTCAACGTCGCGAGCGGCTTTCACGCCGCCGATATGCCGCCCGTCAAATACAAGTCGCGCATGAAGGAGCGCTACCGCCTTGCGGGCATCCCCGTCGCGCGCTTCTGTTATGCCGATCACTACGAGACCTGCCGCGATTTTCTGCGCGAAGCGGGGCGTGCCGTCGTCAAGCCGGACAACGGGGTGGGGGCGAACGCCACCTATCCCATCACCTGTGAGGCGGATCTGCGCTCCTTCTTCGCCTCCTATCACGAGGGCTATATCATGGAGGAGTACATCGACGGCACCATCTGTTCGTACGACGCCATCGTCGACGGGGAAGGGACGCCCGTCTTTGAGACGGGCAACGTCACGCCCGCCTCCCTCATGAACATCGTCAACGAGCAGCGCGAGAGTATGTTCTACATCGTGCGCAAACTCGATCCCCGCCTGCGCGCGCTCGGCAGGGCGGCGGTCAAGAGTTTCGGCGTCAGGAGCCGCTTCATCCATTTTGAATTTTTCCGCCTGAGCAGCGACTGTTCTCTCGGCAAGGAGGGCGACTATGCGGCGCTCGAAGTGAATATGCGCCCCTCCGGCGGCTGTTCGCCCGACATGATGAACTACGCCGGCAGCACGGACGTCTATGCGCGCTGGGCGGATATGATCGCGGGCGTGCCGCCCGCGCCCGACCGGGGGAAGAAACAGATCTGCGCCTTCGTCGGGCGCAGGAGGGGGAGAGACTATGCGCTCTCCCGCGCGGAGCTGCTCGTGCGCTACGGTTCCCATATCCGCGAGTACGGCGACGTCGATCCCGCCCTCGCGCCCGCAATGGGGGACGAGCGCTTCATCGCCTGTTTCGACCGCGCGGAGGAAGTGTACAGCTTCTTTCACGAGGCGATCCGCCTGCGCGGCGCCCCCGTGCGCGACGACTACGCCTGAGATCCTGCGGAAAAAAATTCCGCAGGATTTTTTTGAAAAAGTCCGTTCAAACGGTTGACACCGCCCTTCATCCATGATAGAATAGAGGCAAGTTCGTTGAGGCGAACATTATTTTCAGAAGATTAGTTCGCATATGCGAACGCTCTGCGGGACGCGCAGGGCAGAAAGGAGAAAGTATGCCGCTCATTCTTGCGCCCATCGGGCAGGAAGTCAGGATCGTCAGGATCGTTGCAGACGAAAAGACAAGAAAACACCTCGCCAATCTCGGGCTGTTGGTGGATGCGACGGTGACCGTCCTCTCCTCGGCAGGGGGGAGCACGGTGTGCCGCGTGAAGGAGGGGCGTCTCGCGCTCGACAGAAACGTCGCCGCGCACATCTATGTCGCCTGAAGAAATGTTGTTCAAATTGTGGAGGCCGTTATGAGAAAGACTTTGGAGGACTTCGTGCCCGGAGAGAAGGGCGTCATCGTTGCCGTCGCGGGCGAGGGGCGTGTCCGTCGCCGCCTGTTCGACATGGGCGTCACGCCCGGAGCGGAAGTCGTCATGCGAAAGAAGGCGCCGCTGGGCGATCCCATCGAGGTGACGCTGCGCGGCTATGAGCTGACGCTCCGCAAGACGGAGGCGGCGTGCGTGACGATGGAGGTGAAGAAGTGAAACAGTTTGCGCTTGCGGGCAATCCCAACTGCGGAAAGACCACGCTCTTCAACCTTCTGACCGGCTCGACGGCGTACGTCGGCAACTGGCCGGGCGTCACCGTCGATAAAAAGGTCGGTACATACAAAAAGGGCGCGGAGCCGGTGCAGATCGTCGATCTTCCCGGGATCTATTCGCTCTCGCCCTACACCCCCGAGGAGGTCATCTCGCGCAATTTCATCCTTGACGAGAGACCCGCGTGCGTCATCAACATCGTCGACGCGACCAACCTCGAGAGAAATCTCTATCTGACGACGCAGATCATGGAGATCGACGTTCCCATGGTCATCGCGCTCAACATGATGGACGAAGTGGAGAAGTCGGGCGACGTCATCGACGCCAAGATGCTCGAGGAAAAGATCGGGCTGCCCGTCGTCGCCATCTCCGCCCTCAAGGGCACGGGCATCAAGGAACTGATGGATCGGGCGATCGCCGTCTCCAGGCAGCCGCGCGAGGGCGTGACCGTCCTCAAGGATTCGCCCATCGCCCACCTCGTGCGCGACGTCAGCATCGCGCTCAAGGCGCAGGGCGTCGGCGCGCCGCTCTTCCACGCGGTCAAACTCTCCGAGATGGACGAGATCGAATGTAAGATGCATCCCGATCTCGTGAAGATGGTCGATGAGTTCAAGGCGACCTTCCAGGACGACACCTTCGGGGACGATCTCGAGGCGGTCGTCGCGGACGCGAGATACAAGTACATCTCCGCCAACTATTCCACCGCCTACAAAAAGACGGGGGAGAAGGAGACAAAGCTCTCGAAGAGCGACAAGGCGGACAAAGTGCTCACGCACAGGGTGTGGGGCATCCCCATCTTCATCGTCATCCTCTTTGTCATCTTCCACCTCACCTTCTCGGAGGATCTGTTCTATATCAGCGCGATCGCGGGCGGGCTTCCCACCCTCGAAGATCTGGGCATGGATATGGAAAACGGCGCCGTGACGCTGCTCGCCTGTTTCTATGACGGCGCGGTGTTCTCGCCGGGCGTCATCCTCACAAATCTCCTGAACTGGGTGCTCGAATGGATCAACGTTCTCGCCGAAATGGCGTGTGCGTCCGCGCCCGGCTGGGTGGGGAGCTTCGTCGTCGACGGCGTCCTGGGCGGCGTCTTTGCGGTGCTCGGCTTCATCCCGCAGATCCTGACCCTGTTCCTGTTCTTCTCCATTCTCGAAGATTCCGGCTATATGGCGCGTATCGCGTTCATTCTCGACCGCATCTTCCGCCGGTTCGGGCTTTCGGGCAGGGCGTTCATGCCCATGGTCATGGGCTTCGGCTGCTCGCTGCCCGCCATGATCAACACGCGCACCCTCGCGGATGAAAAGGAGCGCACCTCCACCGTCCGCGTCATCCCGTTCTTCTCCTGCGGCGCCAAATTGCCCATTTTAACGGCAGTCGCGGGCGCGATCGTGGCGGCGTCTGGCACGGGCAATGCCGACGTCATCACGATGTGTATGTACCTTCTGGGCATCTGTACGGCGATCGTCACCGTCATCCTGATGCGCTCGACGACCATGCGCGGGGAAGTGCCTCCCTTCATCATGGAGCTTCCCGCCTACCACGCGCCGCGCTTCTCCTCCCTCATGATCCACCTGTGGGATAAGACCAAGCACTACGTCAAGAAGGCATTCACCATCATCCTCGCATCCACCATCGTCATCTGGTTCTTCTCCAGCTTCAGCTGGAACTGGGAGTTCCTCATCGAGACGCGCATCGTGGACGGCGAGGAGGTGACGGCAAACTTCCGCATGGACGAGAGCATCATCGGCGGGCTGGGCATGCTCATTCAGCCGCTCTTCACGCCGCTCGGCTTCGGCTCGCAGATCGGCACCAACGGCTGGGTGTTCGCCGTCGCCGCCATCACGGGGCTTGTCGCAAAAGAGAACGTCATCGCGACCTTCGGCACGCTCGCTTCCACCATCGCAGGCGGCTATATCGCCACCGAAGAGGGCATCAGCGAAGTGACTGCCATGATCCAGAACACGACCATCGGCACGCCCGCGCTCATTGCGTTCATCGCCTTCAATATGCTCACCATTCCCTGCTTTGCCGCCTGCGCGACGGCAAAGGCGGAACTTCCCAAGGGAAAGTTCAGGTGGACGCTTCTGTTCTGGCTCGCCACGTCATACAGTGTCTCCATGATGATCTATCTCATCGGAACATGGTGGTGGACGTGCTTCATCTTTGCGGCGATCATCGCCGCGGCAGTCGTCGGCATCGTCTTCTGGAATAAAAAGCATCCGCTTGAGAGCGAACGGCCCGCGGACGGACGGGAAGAAGGGGAAGTGCAGGCGGAAGCCGCCGCAGCGCAAGAGGCAAAGAAATGACATGGTATGAGATCCTTATCATCATCGCCGCCTGCGCCATCGTTCTGGGCGTCATCGTGACGTCCGTCATCCGCAAAAAACAGGGCAAGCCGGGCTGCGGCTGCGACTGCAGCGGCTGCGCGGGATGCGCGGGCTGCTCGGCGCACCGCCCCGAAAAAAAAGACCCTCATTCCAAACAGCACACACAGCAATCTCCATAAATCTTCGGAAAAGGGGAGCCGTTCGCGGCTCCTCTTTTTCGCGAGTAAAGCGAAAAACGAATGACGGCAAACAGTTTTTCGGCATAGTCAAAGGGCGCGGAACGCCCGTCCCGGGGCGGGTTCGGCTTGACAAACGGGGGCATTTTTTGGTAAAATAGAGAAAATACACGATCGGAAAGGAGGTCTCCGTGATCTATTTCAACAACAAATCCAACTTGCTGGAAGATACCATCTATCACTACGAATTGCAGGACGTCGCGGAGCCGGAACTGTTCCGCGAGATGTTCGACTACGAGTCCATCCCCAAGATCGCCTTCAACAACCGCCACGTTCCCATCAATATGCCCGACGAGATCTGGATGACGGACACGACCTTCCGCGACGGACAGCAGTCCACGTCGCCCTTTACGGTCAAGCAGATCGTCGATCTCTACAAGCTCATGTCGCGGCTGGGCGGCGAGAAGGGGCTGGTGCGCCAGTCGGAGTTCTTCGTCTATTCCAAAAAGGACAAAGAGGCGCTGCACGCCTGTCAGGATACGGGGCTGAAATTCCCCGAGATCACGACGTGGATCCGGGCGAATCCCAAGGATTTCGAACTCGTCAAAGAGGCGGGCGTCGCCGAGACGGGGATCCTGGTGAGCTGTTCGGACTACCACATCTTCAAGAAGATGCATCTCACCCGCCGTCAGGCGCTCGACCAGTATCTGGGCATCGTCAAGAGCGCGCTCTCCCACGGCATCCGTCCGCGCTGTCACTTTGAGGACATCACCCGCGCGAGCTTTTACGGCTTTGTCGTGCCGTTTGCGACCGAGCTCATGAAACTCTCCCGCGAGAGCGGCATCCCCATCAAGATCAGAATGTGCGACACGATGGGCTTCGGCGTCTCTTTCCCGGGGACGTCGCTGCCGAGAAGCGTCCAGGGCATCGTCTACGGGCTGAACCACTACGCGGGCGTGCCGCACGAACTGCTCGAATGGCACGGGCACAACGACTTCTATAAGGCGGTCTCCAACGCCTCCACGGCATGGCTGTACGGTGCTTCCGCGGTCAACTGCTCGCTGCTTGGCATCGGCGAGCGCACGGGCAACTGTCCGCTCGAGGCGATGGCGGTGGAGTACGCCTCCTTTCGCGGCACGATGGACGGTATGGACTTCACGGCGATCACCGACATCGCCGACTACTTCGAGCGCGAGATCAGTTACAACATCCCGCCCAAGACGCCCTTCGTCGGGCGTGCGTTCAACGCGACCCGCGCGGGCATCCACGCGGACGGACTGTTAAAGGACGAGGAGATCTACAACATCTTCGACACGGCAAAGATCCTCAACCGCCCCGCGCGCGTCTCCGTCAACAAGACGAGCGGGCTTGCGGGCATCGCCTTCTGGATCAACGACTACTACAAGCTCCCCGACGAGCACAAGGTGGACAAGCGCGACCCGCTCGTCGTTGCGATGAAGGAGCATATCGACGCGGAGTACGAGGAGGGGCGCAACAGTTCGTTCGGCGACGACGAACTCGTCAATCTCATCTACGCGATCGACGCACACCGCATCCGCGAGCTGGAGGCGTTCAGCCTCTGAGGGAGGATCCTATGGAGAAACAGATCAGACGGACGTTCCGCTGGGGAACGGTTATTCCGATGACGCTCACGGCATTTTCGTGCATCCTGCTCTTTTGCAACAACGTCATGCCGCTTACGGCGCTCGCCGCTTCGGCGGGCGCGCTGCTGCTTGCGGCGGGCGTCGTGCGCGCCGTCGCCTTCTTTCTCGGGCAGCGCATCCACGTCGCAAAGATGCTCGCCGGCGTCGTGTGCGTGTCGGTGGGGCTGTGGGCGCTCATCACCTGCACCGATTTTTCACGCAGCGTGCTCGCGCTGGGGCTGGGCATCGCCCTCGCGGTGAATGCCGCGGCGGAGGGCTTCGGCGCATGGGAGATGCGCAAAAACCGCGCGGCGCTCGCCGTGCGCATCCTGTTTGCCGCGGGATATGCGGCGACGGGCATCCTGCTCATCGTCTCGGCGTTCCTCTCCGTCTTTCCCTCATCGGGCGCCGCCCTCGTCACGGCGGGCGCGGTCATGCTGTTCTCCTGTGCGGAGGAACTCGTGCTGCTGATCGCGGGCGGAGTTTTCGAGGAGGAGACGCTCGTCTACCGCCGCGCGCCCAAGGACGGCGGGCAATTGTGAAATTTTCCCTGCGAGCCTTGACAACGGCGGGCGGATGGGGTATAATACGGGTAAGTTTTTCGGAGGTGAATGTATGGCAAACAAAGGTTGGAAACAAGCTCTGGAAAAAGTGTTCGACGTGATCGGCGAGATCCTCGCGGTCATCTACATCCTGGTGTTCGCGCTGCTGCTCATCGACGCGCAGTGGGCGTTCATCAGCAAGGTCGACTGGCTGTACAATGTGTTCACGATCATCTGGCAGTACGGCGCGTTCGTCATCGCCGCGATCGTGGGGCTGGAGGCAATGGTCAAGCGCAATATGCTGTTCTTCCTCATCTTCTGCGTGCTGCTTGCCGTCTGCGTCATCTTTCTGTTCTTCCCGGGAACATATGAGAGCCTGATCCGTCTCATCTGAACAAGCAAGATCGTCTGCCCGCCTTTTCAGGCGGGTTTTTTCGTTTCCCGAAAAAAACTTGCCGGAAGCCCTTGCAAGTCGGCCGAAAGTATGATAAGATATTGCGAGAAGTCCGTACAGGAGAGACTATGAATCAGGCAACCAAAGAGAAACCGCATCTGACGGCGCGCGTCGTCGTGTCGGCGGGATGTTCCATCCTGCTTTCCGGGATCGTGCGCGCGCTTGCGATCTATATGTTCACCACGCCCAACCAGTTCGCCCCGGGCGGCATCAACGGCATCGCCGTGCTGCTGGAAGCGCTCACGCAGATCAACTCGGGATATTTCCTCATCATGCTCAACGTGCCGCTCTTCTTTGTGGCGTTCTTCCTCATCGGGAAGTTCGGGGCGGTGGTCTCCACGCTCTCCATGCTCTTTACGTCGGGGCTGCTCATCGTCTTTGAATATATCCCCGGCATGGAATATCTCTGCTATGCGCCCGAATACAATGCCATCCTCGCGGCGATCGCGGGCGGCGTGCTTCTGGGCGTCGCGCTCGCAGTCACCATCAAGAGCTGCGGCACGAGCGGGGGAACGACGGTGCTTGCCTCCCTCGTCAACAAAAAATACCGCAATCTCAGCGTGAGTGCCATGACGAGCGTCTTTGACGCCTGCGTCGTGCTTGCGTCCTTCTTTGTCTACCATCAGGGCGAGCCGTTCGCGGTCAAACTCGACCCCGTGCTGCTCGCGCTCGTCTCCCTGTTCGTCACGAGCGAGATGAGCGACGCCATTCTGCGCGGCTTCAAGGTGGCGTACCGCTTCGAGATCATCACCGATCAGCCCGAGGAGATCGCCCGCGAGATCATGGATTGCCTGCATCACGGGGTGACGGAGCTGAACGGCATCGGGATGTATTCGCATCACGAGCGCTCCGTGCTCGTCTGTGTCATCCGCAAGCGGCAGGTGGGGGAGGTGCAGCGCATCCTCCGCAAGTATCCCGGAACGTTCGCCTCCTTCGCGCCCGTCTCCGAGGTGTACGGGAAATTCCTCAAGTGAGGGCGGCGCGATCATGCATAAATGTCGGATAAACGGCAATGTTTTTGCCGATCCGGCATTTTTTTGTGTATTTTTTTTGGTTATTTGTTTTATTTATACTCTTTCTAATAAAAATTGATCGAACGGAAAATGAGAATTTTGCCCTCATTTGCTTGACAGAACGGGGGGAGAATTTGTTATACTATATTATAAGTGCAAAGCTGCAAACAAACGCGCTTTGTTTCCGAAGAGAATCAACCAAGGAGAGAAAGGAGATAATATGAAAAATCCTGCCCGCAAAACATGGTTTGCCGCGCTTGGGATGCTCATGCTTCTGCTGCTGTCCGTCTTTGCCGCGGCGTGCGCGTCCCAAACGTACACGCTGACGTTCGAGACGAACGGCGGCACGCCGGTCGCGTCCATCACGGCGGAAGCAGGCGCCGCCGTGACGCCGCCCGCCGATCCCGAAAAGGACGGGGCGGTCTTTGACGGCTGGTACACATCCGCCGATTTTTCCGGCGAGGCAGTGGAGATCCCCTCCGTCATGCCCGCGGAAAACATCACCTACTACGCAAAATTTACCGAGATGCAGCAGGCGACCCTCACGCTGGACGCGGGGCTCGGTTCGCTGGAGACGACTTCCTATCAGCTGGAGGTCGGCACGGACGTCTATGCGTTCGTCTCGTCCATCGTTCCCTCTGCGGCGCAGGGGCTGACGTTCGGCGGCTGGTTCGTCGGTGACAGCGAGACGCTGCTCGCCGTCGGAACGCGCCTTCCCGCCGCGGGGCTGTCGCTCACCGCACGCTATACGGTGACGTATTCCGTCGAAGTGTATCTCCAGGCGGAGCCGGAGAGCGATGATTACACGCTTGACGCGGATGCGGGCGTCGAGGGCGGCAGCGGATTTGTCGGCGAGACGGTGGATCTTTCCTCCACGCTCGGCTCGGTGACCGGCTATACGCTCAATGCGTCGCTCACGCAGCCCGTCACGCTCTCCGCAGATGGCGCAAATGTTTACAAGGCGTATTACGACCTGCGGGCTTACAATCTCATCTATTACAACAACGTGCCGGAGGGGGTGGACGCCGAAGTCGATCAGAGGATCCAGACGGTGTACTACAACACGGCGACGGAAGTGCTGACAAACGACTGGTCGATGGAGGGCTACCGCTTTGCGGGTTGGTCGCTCGGCGACCCCTCGGCGACCGCCAAGATCGACTATGAGGAGGGGGACACCATCACGGCGACGGGTTCCGTCATCCTCTACGCCTGCTGGAACCGCGGTCTGACCGACGCCAACGGCGGCAGCGATATCCTCTATGTCCTGCGCGAGAAAGCGGGAACCATTCTTCTGGAGCGCGAGCTTCTCGGAACGAAGGAGGGCAATTACGACGCGGAAACGCGGGCGTTCTATTTCGGGGAGGGCAACGAGGACAACGCGCTTCCCCGCGGCCGCGTCTCCGCCGACGGAACGTCGTTTGTCTATTTCAACGAACAATATGACGGCATCGAGTATGCGTTCTATGATATGGGAACGCAGGAGCTTGTTCCCGGCGTCAGCCTGACGATCGACGGCATTGACGGCGCGACCTATGTCAGCGGAGGCGATACGCTGACGGGCACCTATCTTCCGGAGGACGGGGAATATCTGTTCACTTCTTCCGACGGGACGACTTCGTTCTATTTCCGGTTTGCGACCTATCGGGAGACGGCCGGCGCAGAGCCGCAGGACGTCTTTGTCGTGCAGGACGGCTATGCGGACAGCTATGCGTACAATACCGGGAGCGGGATCTCGCTCTTTCCCTTCCTCGTGCTTGACGGCTACGGAAACGCGACGTATATAGAGAGCTTTTCCACGATGCTGTCCGGAACGTACACGGTAGAGGGCGATCATCTCATTCTTCTCTCGCTGGTCAACGAGTCGGAGACCATCGAGCGGCTCGTCCGGGTCGGCACGCTCTCCGGCGAAAGCTCGACTTCGGCGGTTTTCGTGTTCTCGGACGGCGTGCGCGGGAGCTATTCCTTCCGCTATGAAACAAGCGCATCCGGCGCCGGAATGATGACCGTCGAATTGGACGGCTTCGGAAGCGCCGAACTGTCCTTTGTCGCCGACAGCGGCGAAAAGGCGTCGGACAGCGGCGAATATACCTTCCTCGGCACCTATGTCCGGGATGAAAAGACGTACGGCACGGCGCGGATTCTGGTCGGCGACGACACGACGGTCACGACGTATACGATCACTTTCGAGTATGACGCATCCCTCGAGGCGCATACGGCGCTGCTTGTCGGCAACGAGGCGGGCATCTACTCCGAGTACAATGCCGTGAGCGGATTCACCGCAAGTATGCTCATGTACGGCAACGGAGTCGCGGCGCTGTATTTTGCGATGCAGGACGGGGCGACGCAGCCGCTCATGGAGGGGAGATACCTGCCCCGCACCGGGGAAACCGACATCTATACCTTTGAAGCGACCTCCTATGCCGAAGGGTTCGAGGAGACGCTGCGCGAGGCATACGGCTCGTTTACCTTCCGCCTCTATGCGGGCAACGGCGTGTTTATCATGTCGGACGGCGCGGAAGGCACCTATTCCTTTGCGATGGGTTCAAATTCTCAGTGGACGATCACCTGCAACGGGTTCGGCAGCGCCACCGTCACGCAGAACGGCGCGGATGCGGGAACGATCTTCTATACGCTCTTGGAAGGGTACGGAAACTATCATTTCATCCGCTTCGGCGTCAATTACGGCAGTTATATTCTGTACTATTATCTGCGAGTCGATCTGGATACGGTGCAGGCCGGCGTTGCCAATCAGGTCGAGGCATTCAGCAGTCTGATGGGCGTCTACGGCGATCTCGGAAACCGGATGGCGGATCATACCGAGGCGCTCATGCTCTATCCGGACGGAACGGCGATCATCCGGGTCTATACCGACCTCGAGACGGAGACGTATATCACCATCGAGGGAACGTATGCGAGCGTCGAAGAGCCGAGCGGGCTGTATCAGTTCAAGGCGGCAAGCACCCCCGCGGCGGAATATGCCGCCTATGCGGATTTCCTGTTCAGCGCAGGAACGCTGTCGGGCAGTTCCGTCTTCTGCTATTACCGCGAAGGGGAGGCTGCCGAGCTGACGCTCTACGGGGAGACGCTCGAATTGAGCGGCTACGGGATCGCCTCGTACGGGAATACCAATTACTATTATTACTTTGAGAACAGTGGAGAGCAGACGTATTTGTGCATCTCCTCCTTTACGGGAAGCCTGCTGTACCGCATCCTCTATGATCCCGAAACGAATACCATCGTCGAAGAGCCGGGAGAGGAGCAGGGTTCCTACTTCTCCTATCTGCGCAACGAAGAGGATACCGCATACGTTGTCGGCAACTACGTCCTCACGCTGGACGGATACGGCGGTGCGACGCTGCTCGGGCTTGACAGCGCGGCGGAAAATTACACGCAGCTTGCGGCGGGAACATACGAGATGGACGGCGATATCTGCGAGCTGACCTGGACGAGCGGCGAGATCGGCAACTTCGTCTGCATCTTCTCCACGGCGACGGTCAACGGCAGCGCGACGCCGACGTATATCGTCGGAAACGCGTCGCTCGAGAGGGTGTTCCGGACGGCGGACGGCGGTACGGTCGTCGAATGTGATCAGTTCGGCAGAGTTACCTATACGCAGGGAGAAGAAGTCTCCAATGCCGGCTATGCCGTCACGGAAAATGCGACGACCGGGCAGAGAATGCTCTATGTCATCGTCTACAATGCAAGCGGCGCGCAGACGGCGGCGTATATCTACCGCATTGAAGCGGACGGCGAAACGATCACCGCAACGGACGGAAGAGTGGGGTCGTACGCGCTCCTGGAAGGGGAAAAGATCTATCCTTCCGCGACGCTCGTTCTGGACGGCTTCGGCAACGCGACGTACACGCAGAGAGACGGAACGGTGTACGAGGGCAAATATGCAGCGGTCGAGGGCAGTGAAACCGAATGGACGTTCACGTCCGGAGAAGGCGTCAGTTTTACGTTCACGCTGATCTCCGTTACGACGGTGGACGGGCAGGCGACGTCCGCATTTATCATCTACAACGAGAAGTGGGATGCGGAGCTTTCCTCCTCCGACTGGCAGTTCATCACGGTCAACGGTTACATGAGCGCAACGCTCATCGACTTCTACGGCAGAGTTTATACGGCAAACTACAACGTTCTCGGCAGCGGAAGCGTCCTGCACCTGTACAGCACCTCGCTGGGCGACAGATACTTCTCGGTCAGCGGCGAGACGTTCACCGAGATCGAGGATGACTTCATCGTCGAAGACGGCGTGCTGCTCGCCTATCAGGGCGATGGCGGTGCGATCACCATCCCCGACGGCGTGACAGAGATCGCAGACAGCGTGTTTTATCTGCGCACGGACGTCACGAGCGTCGACCTCAACGAAGTCGAGATCGTCGGCACCTACGCCTTCCAGGCAAACGTCATCACGTCCTTCACGGGAACGGAGAATGTGACGACGATCGCAGCGTATGCGTTCTATCAGAGCATTTATCTCACTTCCGTCTCCTTCCCCAACGTCGTGACGGTCGGGGAATACGCGTTCGCGCGCAGCACCGCGCTCGAGAACGTCTCCTTCGGCGACAAGCTGACCAGAATCGGGGCGAGCGCCTTTGCGCACTGCGCCGCATACAACGACGGCGTGTTCACGCTCACCCTCGCAGGCAGCGTGCCTGAAATGGGCGAGAACGTCTTTGACGCGTGCGGAACGCTCGGCGTGTATGTCGCCGTCTCCGATCTTGCGGCGGTCAGCGCATACCGCACGGCGTGGGCGAGCACCTATGCGGACTACGTCGGCCTCGCACTCACGGGTGCGGCAGCCGAGCTTGCGGGAACGTACTACACCGATCTTGACGCGGAGAACGCGGCAATGCTCGTGCTCGGCGCGCAGGTCATGCTCAACGGCAAGGCGATCGGCGTCTATACCGTCGAAGGCACGGCGCTCACCGTGACGATGTTCGACGGAACTTCTGCGGCGGTCGGCACGATCGACGGAACGGAGTGCATCTCGATCACGCTCGGCGGCGTCGCCTACACCTTCTATCCGGAGGGCACGGAGCGCACGTTCAGCAAGAGCGGCTCCGATCGGTCGCTCACGATCGCGCTCGGCTACGGCAAGACGACGGGGCTTTACAACGGCGGATCGGTGGAAGTCGTCCTCGGCGACACGATCTACTTCCTGCTCGACGGCTACCGCCACACGCTGACGCTCGACATGGCGGAGGGCACCTATACGGAAGATGTCGCGTTTGAGAGCTACACCGTGGAATACCTGCTTCCGTATGAAAATATTGGCAACAACGAATTGTCGATCGTGTTCGGCAGCGTGGACAAAAAGACGGTGTCGTTCGGCGATAATCACAAATTTTATTTGATCGACGGTCGTACGGGCACTAACGGAAAGGTACATGCGGAAAATGGCAATACGGGCGCATGGCAGATCGAATGGGTGCGTGCGGACGATGCCGCGCAGACGGTGACCTATCGGATCATGGCGCCGTATGCAAGATTCAGTTCCAGCGCTGGGCAATATTTGGTCTATCAGTATTACATCCTTGCGACCGTGAGCGTCTCCGAGGAGACGATCGAGGCGGGGACGGGAACGTTCAGTTTCTGTCTTGAAAAGACGGTCTACCCCGAGACGACGGTCGGAGAGGAGGCGGTGACGCTGACCGCAACGTACGAACAGCCTGCGGACGGCGCGAGCGGAACGGGGGCGATCAGCTCCTTCACGCTGCAGATCGACGGGGAGACCGTGACGATCGAGTCGTTCTCCTTCGAAACGGGTGCCTCTTCGAGAGAAGTCTATACGGGTACGGTTTCCGACGGAACCTATGCGGGGACGTTCGTGATCACGTTCTCCGTGTCGGCATCGGTTGGCAGGTCGATCTATTCGATCGAATACACGCCTGCGGAATAATTTCACACAGATTTCAGAATGGGGTCGCCTGCGGGCGACCCCATTTTGCATACTGTACGGACTTTTATATAATTTATTCCGATAAAACGACAGAACCGATAACTATAATTCATAATTATGCATAATATCCGCTATATTGATAGCAAAATTTGATCGATTGATTTGACATCGGTGACAGATTTGTGATAAAATAAGAACATGAAATGTTTCCGGGCGGGCGGAAACGACCTTTGAACAGCGGCGCTGCCTGTGCGGTGCGGCTGTTTCGTGGAACATTGGAAAAATCATGGAGGTGTGCTATGAGGCTTAAGAAGTGGCTGATCGGCGTTCTGACGGTCATCATGTCGCTGACGACGCTCTTTGCGATCGCGGCGTGCAAGGAAGATGAACCCATCGACGAAGAGCAGCCTTTTCAGGAAGGGCCTGAAGTGGGTGTCTATTATTATGACACCGGCCTGGAAGAGTATCAGATCGTTTTAAGCGGAAACAATCAGTTTACCTTCCTGGTCATGGGGGAGAACAAGACAGGTACATACACTCTGACGGACACGACCCTTGTTCTTGATTTTGCGCGCGCAGAGGACGGGGAGGTGACGGCGACGCTGTCCGACGACGTTCTGTCGCTCACCTGGCAGGATTCTGCGATGCGGTTCCTCAGGCAGATCAGCTACAGCGTCACGTTTGACGCGCAGGAGGGGAGCGCCGTCGGATCGGTCTCGGTCATCAACGGCAAGACGATCTCCCGTCCGGACGATCCCGTGCGCGACGGGTACGTCTTTGTGGGCTGGTACACGGATACCGCGCACACGACTCCCTTCATGTTTGACGCGCAGCCGGTCACGTCCAATCTCACGCTCTATGCCTATTGGCTGCAAAAGACGCCCGGTTCGAACGAGTATACGGTCGATTTCGACCTCGGCTATGATGCCGAGGCGCCTGCCGCTATGCAGACGACGGCGGGCTGCCTTGTCAGCCTTCCCGCGCCCGAGCGCGAGGGGTATACCTTCCTCGGGTGGTATGTGAGTGCGTCCGATTCTGCCGAAAAGCTGACGTATGAATATACGGTCGGGACGAAACTCAATGAGAATACGACCTTGTATGCGCTTTGGGAGGAGGACGGTGACGAGCTCGCCGCGCCCGCAGTCAGCGTGACTGCGACGGGGGTGACGTGGAACGCCGTCAGCGGCAGCGCCATCTACTTTGTGACGATCACCGGCCCCGATCAGGAGACGCTCGTCGACAATGCGCGTGTGCAGACGACGTATTATGAATTCGATTTCACCGCGCAGGAAGCGGGCGAATACCTTGTATCCGTCAGCGCTTCTTCCAACCTCGCGGGTACGGGAACGCTCGCGACCGCCTCGCGGTACTATGTCAACCGCGCGCTCGCCCGCGTCTCCGTCTTTGATGTCGTCGAGCCGTCCGCGCTCATCTTCGAGGGCGTTCCCAACGCGGAGCGCTATTACCTCACGATTGACTGCGGCAACGATGCGCATACGCACGATATGGTCGCTCTCGGCAAGATGACCAGCTATAACTTTGCAAACTGCCCGATGCAGGAGGGCGGCATCCGCTTCGTCGTGACGGCGGAGGCAGACGGATATGTCTCTTCCGTGTCCAAGGAATTTGTCTATAACCGTGAACTTGCACAGGTCACGGGCCTTGTGTATGAGGCGGAGACGCAGACCTTCTATTGGGATGCGGTCGCCGATGCGATGGGGTACGTCGTCGCCGTCAACGGCACCACGGCGGAGATCGGAAACGTCATGAGCTACAGCGTCGACGCGTTTGCCGCGGGGGAGATCGTATTCAGCATCTATCCCGTCACGAAGGGCTATAATTCGCCCGTCGCAAGCACCATGACGGTGACCAAGGCGGAGCCTGCAACGCCCGCAAACATTCATGTGAACGATGCGAACTGTATCGTCTGGGATGCCGTTGCCGGCGCGACGTCTTACACGCTTTCCATCAACGGAACGACCTATTCCGAGACGGAAAACTCCTTCGATCTTGCGCAGATCATCGGGGAGGGCGTCCTCGAGGGGACGACGTTCACGGTGTCCGTGCGCGCCAATTCGGACGCCGCAAGTTCGCTTTGGAGCAAAGAACAGACGCTGGAATACCTCGTCATGGGCGGTCAGCTCAAGTATTCCGCAAATGTGTTCTCCTGGAACGACGTCGTT
Source organism: uncultured Clostridia bacterium (assembly GCA_944367415.1). GTDB lineage: Bacteria > Bacillota > Clostridia > Christensenellales > Borkfalkiaceae > Gallimonas. Next base: position 19,569 of record CALVWN010000035.1, read on the forward strand.
GGCGCGGAGTATTATGATGTTCAGGTCAACGACGGCGACATCGTCACCGTGCGCGACGCGAACAGCGCCGTCGTCAGACTCACGCAGGCGGGCAACAACATTCTGCGCGTCCGTTTCGGAAACGCAAGCTATCTGTCCGACTGGAGGGAACTGACGGTCTTCGCCTACGAGATCGCCTTCGATTCCCGCGGCGGAACGGCGGTTCCCAGCGTCTATGTCGCCAACGGCGATGCGATCTCTTATCCCGAAGATCCCGAGCGGGAGGACTACCGCTTCGACGGATGGTATACCGTGCCGGGCGGCGCGGAGGCAAACGGCGCACAGTACGGCGATCAGATCTTTGCGGAGGGCGCAAACCTCATTCTGTATGCAAACTGGGTCTGGATCCCTACGCCTTCCACGGTCACGCTGAATGCCCACTACGGCGCGCTGACGGAGGATGTCGTCGAAGTCCTCTACGGGATGGATTACACCCTTGAAGTGCCTGCCAACACGCAGGAGCGCGACGAGCGGTATGTGTTCAACGGCTGGTTCTCCGAACCCAACGGCAACGGCATCCGCTACACCGATATGAACGGACAGGGCGTCTCCGCATGGCCCACGAAGGGCGACACGACGCTGTATGCGTCCTGGCTCGAAGTATTCTCGTTCACGCAGACGGTCGACGCGGTCGGCAACACCGTCTATGCGGTCGCAAAAGGCCCCGAGATCGGCCGTATGTCGAGCATCACCATCCCTGCGACCTACAAGGGCGTACTTGTCGCCCGTATCTACAGCGGCGCCTTCGATGAATGTATCACGCTGACCGAGATCAATGTTCCCGACAGCATCGTCACCATCGGTTCCGTCTCGACGTCCGACGCAATGGGCGCATTCTCCGGCTGTATCAGCCTGATGAATGTCAACGTGTACGAAGCGGAGGGCGATCACGACGTCTACTATTGGTCGGAGGACGGCGTCCTCATCTATGACAATCCTCAGACACAGCTGACGCGTCTCGTCTACTATCCCGAAGCGCGCCGCGGTGCCTATCGCATTCCCGACGGCGTGGAGGAGATCCCCATCCGTACCTTTGCGGAAATGGAGATCCCTTCCATCACCGTTCCCGCCAGCGTTCAGTACATCCGCAGCGCTGCATTCTTCGGCTGCACGAATCTGCGCGAAGTCATCTTCGAGAGCGGAGAGGGTGCATCCCTCACGATCGACGATCTTGCGTTCCAGAACTGCACGGCGCTGACATCGATCAGCCTGCCCAAGCATCTCACGCAGATCACGGCGGACGAGGCGTTCCTCGGCTGCAATGCGCTCGTCAATATCTTTGTGGAAGAGGGGAACGCGGCATATTCGTCGGTGGACGGATTGCTCTGCGATGCGTCCGGAACCAAAGTCATCTTCTGCCCGATGGGCAAGAGCGGCGTCTATAACATTCCGACGGGCATCCTCGAGATCGGCGAGGCGGCATTCGAAGGCCGCGACAAGCTCACGGAAGTCAATATCAACGCCTACGTCACGTCGATCGGTGTCAATGCGTTTGCCGACTGCGCAAACCTCTACCGCGTCACGTTTGCGACGGATGCGGCGGCGACCTTCGATATCACGATCGCAGATTACGCATTCTATAACTGCACCAAGCTGGATACGGTGACGTTCAGCGAGAACGTTGTCGGGATCGGCGCAAGCGCATTCGGTTATTGTGAGACGCTTCGGGAGCTCAATCTTCCCGGTTCGCTGAACTCGATCGGTGCGAATGCATTCCAGAGCTGCACCCACCTTACCTCCGTCGTCTTCAACGGCGGCGAGGGGACGCTCACCGTCGGCGACGCGGCATTCAGCGACTGCGTGTTACTGAGCACCGTTACGCTCTCTGCGAGCGTGACCTCCTTCGATGCGGTCAACGTGCTTGCGGGCTGCGACAACCTCGAGAGCATCGAGGTCGCGGACGCCAACCCGAACTATGCCGACATCGACGGCGTCCTCTACACGAAGGACATCAGCGAGATCCTCTACTATCCCAAGTTCGGAAGCGCGGAGGCGATCACGCTTCCCGATACGGTCAAGACGATCGGCGAGAGCGCGTTTGCAGGAAACGGCACGATCACGTCGCTCACCATCGGCGGCAATGTGACGCTGATCGAGGCAAATGCCTTCGACCGCTGCATCTCGCTCGTCACGGTCATCTTTGAAAACGACGGAACGGAGCCGCTCGTCCTCGGCGAGTATGCCTTTGCAAACTGCCCGCTGATCGCAAGCGTTGTCCTTCCCGACAGACTGCAATCCATCAGCAACTATGCGTTCAACCTCAACGGTTCGCTCAAGGATGTCGACTTCGGCAATTCCATTCAGCAGATCGGCGAGTACGCATTCGCGGGCACGGCGCTCGAGGAGATCGTCATTCCCGATACCGTCACGTCGCTCGGCGTCGGCGCCTTTGACAGCTGCGCTTCGCTCGTGCGCGTGGAATTCCCCGCATCCATGACGACGATCGGCGGTTCGATCTTCAGCAACTGCCCGAAACTCTCCGAAGTCATCATCCCCGAGGGGGTCACCTCCATCGGCGAGAGAGCATTCGAAGGCGCGGCATCTCTTTCCGAGATCGCACTGCCTTCCACCCTTGTTACGATCGGCGAATATGCGTTTGCGGACTGTACGTCGCTGACTTCGATCGAGATCCCCGCCTCCGTCGCAACGATCGGTCGGTATGCATTCGACGGTTGCTCGGCACTTGCGTCCGTCACGTTTGAAGCCGGCACGCAGCCGCTCACCATCGACGACTACGCCTTCCAGTATTGCACGAGCATCACTTCGATCGAATTCCCGACGAGGCTGCAGCAGCTCGGTACAACGAGCGGTTACCTCTTCCGCTACGGATCGCTTGAAATCGTCACCTTTGCGGAGGGTGAGAGTCAGCTGGAAGCGATCAGCGACTTTGCTTTCGCAACGGCCAATCTCATTTCGATCGAGCTTCCCGAAGGGCTGAAGACCATCGGCCGCAGAGCGTTCTATAACAGCGGCTCGGGCGCGCAGATGGAGAGCATCGTCATTCCTTCCACGGTGACGCTGATCGAAGAGGGCGCGTTCTACTGTCAGTCCGCGCTCCAATCCATCACCTTTGCGAGCGTCGGCAAGCCGATGGAGGAGCTCGAGTCTCTGACGATCGAGGAGAGTGTGTTCACCGGCGTGACCGTCGAGTCGATCACCCTTCCCAAGAACCTCGCCTCCATCACCGCGCCGATGTTCTTTGCTGCGGCAAACGGCGGCGCAAATTCGTATGACTGGCGCGTCGAACTGCGTGAGATCGTTCTCGAGGAGGGAAATGAGAACTTCGTTCTGGAGGGCAATATCCTCTATGAAAAGAACATTTCCGGCGAGACGGAGACCTGGAGCATCGCGCTCGTTCCCACCGGTTATACCGGCGCGCTGACCGTCTCCAACCGCGTGACCTCCATTCCGGAGTATGCGTTCATGCTGTCCCGCGCCGAGAGCATCACGCTTCCCGACACGATCACGTCCATCGGGAACTATGCGTTCAACTTCGCTTCCTTCTCGAGCGTGACCATCCCCGGCAGCGTGACGACCATCGGAAGGGCGGCATTCGGCTATGAGTCCCGGCCCAGCGCTTCGAGCGGTCATTCGGATTACGTCAGCCCGCTGAAGGAAGTCATCTTCGCAGAGGGCACGGCGGAACTGAAGATCACCGGCAACAACGCGTTCAAGAATACGTCCATTACGTCCATTGAGCTTCCCGAGCGCCTGACGTCCATTTCCGGAATGTATGCCTTCGAGGCAACGGCGCTCACCTCCGTGACCATCCCTGCAAGCCTTGCGACGATCGGAAACTATGCATTCAGGAATTGCGAAGCGCTGACGCAGGTGACCTTTGCGCCCGGCTGCTCGCTGAAGACGATCGGCACCTCGCTGTTCCAGAATTCCGGGCTGCAGTCCATCGAAATTCCCGCAAGCGTCACAACGATCAACAACAATGCATTCAGAGACTGTAAGGAGCTGACGTCCGTCACCTTTGAGGCGGGCGGCACGGCAGAACTGACGATCGCCAACGGCAGCACGTCCACTTCTTCCACTGTAAGCACATCGGCAGGCGTGTTCCGCGGATGCGACGCGCTGACGACGATCACGCTCCCCGCGCGTCTCACGCTGCTCGGCGCCTTCGCCTTTGCCGACTGCACTTCGCTCAAGGAAGTGCTGTTCGAGGAGGGTTCGCGGCTCGAGACGATCGGAAACCTCGCATTCTGGAATACCGCACTTGAGGAGATCGTCATTCCCGCCGGCGTCACTACGCTCGGCACGGCAAGTGCGACCACTACGACGGGTGCAAAGTATGGTGTATTCCTTGACTGTGAGAATCTTACGAGCGTTACGCTGCCCGACGACTACTCCTTCCAGTGGAACCGGTTTATCGGCTGCACGGCGCTGGAAGAGATCAACGTCACGGCAAACAACGTCGAGTATTCGTCGCAGGACGGCGTCCTGATGAGCAAGGACGGCTACTCCCTCGTCTACTTCCCGATCGGAAAGAACGTCGGCGAGACGTACACCGTTCCCTCCACCGTGACGACCATCGAGGCGAATGCGTTCTACTCCAATACAACGATGTATGCAAAGATCTCCGGCATCGTCATCCCCGAAAGCGTCACCGAGATCGGCAACAACGCGTTCCGCTATGTTCCGCTTGAATCCGTTGTGTTGCCCGACAGTCTGACGACGCTCGGCACCTATCTCTTCGCGAACAACAAGGTGCTCACCGAGATCACCATTCCTGCCGGCATAACGGCAATTCCCAACTTCATGTTCCAGAACTGCTCGGCACTGACCGAAGTGCACTTTGCGCCCAACAGCAGGCTGACCTCCATCGGCAACTCCGCGTTTGACAACAGCGGCCTTGCAAGCATCGAGATCCCTGCAAGCGTCGAGTCGATCGGATCGAGTACGTTCAGTTATGCGGCGTTCGAGTCGATCACGTTTGCTCCGAACAGCGCGCTGACTTCTATCGGCGCCGGCGCATTCGAGGATTCCTCGCTGACGGAAGTGGAGCTTCCCGATTCCGTCGTGACGATGGGCAACTATGTCTTCCGTGACAGCCCGCTGCTGGAGCGCGTCAAGCTGCCTTCCGGGATCACGACCATCCCGATGTACACCTTCCAGGATTGCGATTCGCTCAAGGAAGTGGAATTCGGCGACAACGTCGTTGAGATCGCAAGAGATGTGTTCAAGAACTGCATCAGTCTTGAGAGCATTGAGATCCCCGCCGGCGTCGAGACGATGGGGCAGTCCGTCTTCTACGGCTGCACCGGTCTGAAGGAAGTGACGTTCGAGGAAGGTTCCAGACTGACGTCGATCACGAGCGTGACGACGATGAACAGCGGCATTTTCCAGAATTGTACCTCGCTGGAGCGCGTCGATCTTCCCGACTCCCTCGGGAATATCCCCAACTATGCGTTCAGCGGCTGCGAAAGCCTTATTTCCATCGAGATCCCCGAACAGGCGGTCGAGATCGGAAAGCAGGCGTTCGAGAACTGCACGGGCCTCGAGTATGTCCGGATCTCGGGCAGCGTCGAGTCCATCGGAACGTCTGCATTCAGCGGCTGTACCGCTCTGTCCGACGTCAACTTCATGTCCGGTCTCACGACGATCGGCGAGAGCGCATTCAGCGGCTGCACTTCGCTGACCACGGTCGTTCTTCCCGATTCCGTCATTTCGATCGGAAGCAATGCGTTTGCCAATATCGACGGGCTGGATCTTTCCGTCGAGGACGGCAATACCGCATACATCATGGATGAGCACGGCGTCCTCTATGACAGCCGGATGTCCTCCATCATCTCCTTCCCTGCAGATCTCGAAGGGGTGTTCGTGGTTCCCGATACCGTCACCGCCATCCCCGAGGGCATCTTCAGAGGGACGTCTGTCACGGAAGTCACGCTTCCCGCCAGCGTCACGGAGATCTCCGACAGCATGTTCGAGAATGCCAAGAACCTGACAAAGGTCACCATCAACGGGCGCATCACTTCCATCGGCAAACGCGCGTTTGCCGGAAGCGGCATCCGGTCGATCACGATCGGGCGGTATGTCACTTCCATCGGCGAGAGTGCATTTGACGGCTGCGCGAACCTGAAAGAGGTCATCTTTGAGGCAAACGGAAGCTCCGCGCTGCAGATCGGCGACTACGCGTTCCGCAACTGCACTTCGCTGGAGAACATCGAGCTTGCCCGCCGCATCCGGAACATGGTTGTCTCTACGGACAGCGAGGATAAAATCACGCTCGGCATCGGCGTCTCCGCCTTTGAGGGCTGCACCGCGCTCAAGACGGTCACCTTCGAGCAGTCGGGCGGATGGCTCCTGACGGAGGGGCTCTCCATCGGCGCCTCTGCGTTCAAGAATTCCGGTCTTGAGTCGATCGTCATCCCGAGCACGAGCGGATGGGTCTACAACAATGTTTCCACATACGGCTCACATGTTCCCAACCTTGGGGAGTCCTGTTTTGAAGGCTGCGTCAACCTCAAAGACGTCACCTTTGAACCGATCGACAACAGCTACTTCTATGTCGGAGCCAACCTGTTCAAGAACTGCACCTCGCTGGAGTATATCGAACTTCCGGATGAATTCTGCTTCTTGTATAAGGTCGGCGGAAACTCGAGATATGCGAGCGGACTGTTTGCGGGATGCACCTCTCTCAAAGAGGCGGTCATTACGGTCTCGGATCTCTATGCGACAACGACAGACGTCTATGCCTTTGACGGCTGCACCGCCCTCGAGACGGTCACGATCAAAGTTCCTGCGGGTTTGATATATAATTGTGTTAACCGCAATATGTTCCGCGACTGCACCGCTTTGAAGACGGTCAACATCGGGCATGGCGTCTTCGGGATCGGCGAACAGGCGTTTGCCGGCTGCTCGTCGCTCACGACGGTCAGCATTCCTTCGTCCGTTGAGTCGATCGGCGACCGCGCATTCGACGGCTGCTCCGCACTCACTGCCATCGAACTCCCGAGACTGCTCGAGGAGATCGGCGAGGAGGCGTTTGCCGGCTGCTCGTCGCTCGCTTCCTTCACAGTTGCTGCAAACAATGCCGACTTCATGTCGTTGGACGGGAATCTCTACAGCAAGGACGGAACGCAGCTCATCCGCTATGCCGCAGGCAAGACGGAGACGTCGTTTGCGATCCCCGCAGGGGTCACGAGCATTGCGGCGGGCGCGTTCGACAGCTGCGGCGCGCTGCAGAGCGTCACCATTCCTGCATCCGTGACGACGATCGGCGCAGGCGCGTTTGCACACTGCAAGGCGCTCACCGCCATCAACGTCGACGCCGCCAATCCGAACTTCTCTTCGATCGACGGGAATCTCTACAGCAAGGACGGCACGACGCTCATCCAGTATGCGACGGGCAAGGCGGAGACGTCCTATGCGGTGGCGAACAGCGTGACGGCCATCGGCGCAGGCGCATTCAAGGGCGCCGTCAATCTGACGAGCGTGACGCTTCCCGAGACGGTCACGTCCATCGGCGCATACGCGTTCGACGGATGCAGCGGCTTGACTTCCGTCACCATTCCCGCCTCTGTGACGAGCATCGGCGCGGGTGCGTTTGCAAACTGCTCCAACCTGACCGCGATCAACGTTGCGGAGGGGAGCACGCACTTCAAGTCCGTCGACGGCAACCTGTACAGCTTTGACGGCAGCGTCCTCGTTCAGTACGCGGTCGGCAAGACGGATACAACGTTCACCGTTCCGGAGGGCGTCACGACCATTGCGAGCGGGGCATTCGAGGGTGCGAAGCTCACGTCGGTGACCATTCCGGGCGACGTGAAGACGGTGCAGGCGGGCGCGTTTGAGGGCTGGACGAGTGCGCAGAGCCTCCTCGTAACGTTCAAGATGTACGGGGAACCCGACGGGTTCGCTTCCACCTGGGCGGAGAGGGCAACGATCGTCTACGCCGAATGACGGCATACGCTCGCTTCACTGCAAAATAGGGCATCAAGTCATCGGAAAATTCCGATGACTTGTACCTATTTATGAAGAAATTGTGAAAAGATATTTCAAACATTGGACATATTGTGAAAAGTATGGTATCATGAAAAAAGGAGGAGACTATGAACAATAGCACTTTGTTTCAAAAATACTATCGCCGCCTCGTCGCGGAGGGCTGGTTGAAGTCATTGTTCTGGGGCTTTGACCTCGGCTGCCTGGTTCTTGCCGTTTCTTCGTTTATCGGGTGGGCAGTCGGTTTCGAGCCGATGGTCTGGATCGCCGTCCTGATCGGCGCTGTCGTCTGGGCGATCGGCACGGTACTCCTCTACTTCGGGCTGTTCAGGCCGAATGAACAGAAAGTCGCGCGCAGGCTGGATGCGCTCGGCCTGGAAGAGCGCGCCGTCACGATGATGGAGCTGCAGGGGGAGGATTCGTTCATCGCCCTGCGTCAGCGCGAGGATGCGCAGAACAAGATCGCATCCGTCAAGAAGACCGATCTGAAAATGCATCCGATCGTCTCCGAGCGCAGCTCGTCGCGCAAGCGTGCGCTTGCTTTGACTGCGGCGATCGTATTGCCTCTGCTTGCGGTCGCCATGTGCGTCATTTTTGCGTTGAGCATTTTCGGCATCCTTCCGAGCGGAAACAATATTTTCCATCCGCAGATCAACAACTACATCAACGTGCATTATCTTGTCGATGACGGCGGGGTCATTCAGGGCGAAACGGAGCAGACCGTTCTGGTCGGCGGCGAAACGGAAAAGGTCGTCGCGGTTGCGGACTACGGCTATGCGTTCATCGGCTGGTCGGACGGAAATCCCAACCCGACCCGCAGCGACAAAGAGGTCGACAGAGAACTGTTCGTCTTTGCAATGTTTGCGGAGCTTGACTTTGGAGACGGGGACGGCGGCGAAAATGACGATTCGTCCCATGAGCTCTTTCCCGATCCGGATGAAAACAACGGCACTGTAAGCGACGACGACAGCAACAACGACCATCCGTTCCCGAACGATCAGGAGAACGATCAGAATAAAGATTTTATTTCCAATGATGAAGTGATCGACGGCGAAACAGATTATCCGGACGTCTATGCGCAGTATTACGAGATGATCATGGATGCGATCGCTTCCGGTCAGCTGACTTTGACCGACGAGCTGCGCGCTTTCCTGGAAGCATATTACAACAGTCTTTTGTAATGCAGATAAAAATTATTTGAAAAAGGAAATAACAGACATGGTGACAGAGGAGAACATCCAGAAATTCAGCAAGCAATGCGCGAACATCTTCGAGCAGGTGGGGCGCGACGTGATCGGACAAAAGGACGTCGTCGAGGGCACGATCATTGCCATGATCGCCGGCGGCAACGTGCTTCTGGAGGGCGTGCCCGGCGTCGGCAAGACGAGACTTGTCCGTTCGCTCGGCAGAGTCTTCAACCTTCCTTTCTCGCGTATCCAGTTCACGCCCGACCTCATGCCCGCAGACGTGACGGGTACCAACATCATCGTCAAGGATGAGAACGGGAACTCGCAGTTCCAGTTCCAGCCCGGGCCGATCTTCAGCAACATCATCCTTGCGGATGAGATCAACCGTGCGACGCCCAAGACGCAGTCGGCGCTTCTGGAGGCGATGCAGGAGCATACGGTCACGGTCATGGGCGTGTCGCGCAAGCTGAACGAGCCGTTCTTCGTCCTTGCGACGCAGAACCCCATCGAGCAGGATGGTACCTATCCTCTGCCTGAGGCGCAGATGGACAGATTCATGTTCAAGCTCATCGTGCCCAATCCCGGGCTTGACGAACTCATGCAGATCGTCGACATGACGCAAAAGACGATGGCGGAAGTGGCGGACGCGGCGTGCAGCGGCGAGGAGCTGCTTGAAATGCGCCGTACGGCGAACCAGATCCCTGTTGCGGAGGACGTCATGCGGTATGCGATGACGCTCTGCTCGGCGACCCATCCCGACAGCGAGTGCGCGACCGTCGCATCGAAGCGCTATGTGCGCCTCGGCGCCAGCCCGCGTGCAGGTCAGGCGCTCATCTCGGCGGCGAAAGTCCGTGCGCTCATGAAGGGGCGCTTCAACGTCGCATACAGCGATCTCAACGAACTCGCGTATCCCGTTCTTCGCCACAGGATCAAGATGAACTTCGAGGCGATCGCGGCACGCATCAAGCCGGACGACGTCATCAAGATGATCGTCGACGAACTCAACGGAAAGAAACCGGAGAAGGCTGCGCCCGCAGCGGCAGCCGAGGCGGAGGCGCCTGCAGCGGCGGCCGAAGCGGAGGCGGAGACGACCGACGGAAAAAAGGGCAAGCGTAAATTCTTCGGGAGAAAGGAATGAAAGGATCTTACTTAAACGATGAATTTTTCAGCCGTCTGGAGGCACTTGCCTTCAACCTTCGTGCGGATCTCGCAGGGTTTTTCGGCGGAAAACATCTTGTAAAGACATACGGCCAGACGGTCGAGTTTGCCGATTACCGCGAATATATGCTGGGGGACGACATCCGCCGCATCGACTGGAATCTGTACAGCCGCTTCGAAAAGTATTTCCTGAAGCTGTTCACGGATGAACGTCAGATGCACGTCCGGATCTTTCTGGACTGCTCCGCGTCGATGGGGCGGGCAAATCCCCAAAAGGGCAGCTATGCGATCGCCGTTGCCGCGGCGATCGGATTTCTTGCGATCCATAATATGGACAAGGTCTCCTTTCAGCTCATTCGCGGCGACCGTGCGGAGAATCCGTTCGGCACCATGATCGGGAAAAACGCATTTTTCCGTGCGATCGGGGAACTTGAGAATATTACCTTCGAAGGCGAATCCAACCTGTCCGAGGCGATCACGGGATGCGGCGATACCGGAACGAATGACGGGATGACGGTGATCATTTCCGACTTTTTCACGGAAAACGATTGGAAAAAGGCGGTGGATTACCTGTGTTTCAAAAAACGTCAGGTCATGCTCATCCAGGTGATGACGCCGGAGGAAGCGGATCCCGCGTACAGCGGGCGCGTCAATCTCATCGACGCCGAGGCGGAGACGCTGGAGGACGGGCGCAATATGAAACTGCGCATCACGCGCGGGATGCTGGAGGCCTATACGGAAGCCCTGCGGGATATGCTGGGTGATATCCGTTCGTTCAGCGCATCGCGCGGCGTGGATTTTATCACGCTGCAAACCGATCAGCCGATTGAGCGCGCGTTGTTTGGCGAGCTCATAAAAGTAGGAGTCATGGGATGATAGAATTACTTGTGCCTCTCGGGCTTTTGGGGTTGATCGGAATCGCCGTTCTTATTCTGATCTATATCTTAAAGCCCAATTATCAGCAGAAGATCGTATCGAGTACATACGTCTGGAAGCTGAGCTTGCGATACAGGGGGAAGAGGATCCCGGTCAGCCTGCTCAGGAGCCTTCTTCTTTTGCTGTGTCAGATCCTTGCGCTGACGGCGTGCGCGTTTATTCTCGCGCAGCCCGTGATCCCTGCCGGCGCCGAGCGGGATGAAAACGAACAGATCCTCATCATCGACGCTTCTGCCAATATGCTTGCGGCAGACGAGAATATGACGCGGTTCGAGCGCGCCGTCGATCTTGTGATCGAGCAGGCGGGGCAGGTTTTGAACGAATCGGGCGTCGTCTCCGTCATTCTTGCGGATGAAGAGGCGGAAGTTCTCGTCAACCGTGCGGATGAGTCGCAGCGGCTGGAGGTTGTGGATGCGCTCGACGAATTGGTCGCAGGAGGGGCGCTGCGCTGTTCTTACGGGGCGGCGGATCTGGAGGGCGCCATGTCGCTTGCGACGCGCATCCTCGACCTGAACCCGTTTGCGGAAGTCTATTATTTTACTGCGACGGAATATGTGAACGAAGGCGACGTCACCGTTGTCGACGTGAGAGGGGAGCGCGATTGGAATGCCGCCATTTTGGACGCGGAGATCTCGCTCGAAGAAAATTTTTACACCTTTACGGTGGATCTTGCAAGTTACGGCAGGGCATCGTCGGTCGATCTGCACTGTGATATCTACGGCGCCAATAACGATCGCGTCACAGTCTCCCTCGTCTATCCGAATATCCAATGCGCGATGGGGGAGACGCAGACGGTCGTCTTTCGTACCGGGGTCAATGAGGCGCCCGTTTCCTGCGAAATTCCGGTCTCCGCTTATGACAGCGTCCTCATCTGGATCGAGATCCCGGAAGAGGACGGATATTCTTACGATGACACCATTACGCTCTATGGCGGCCGTCCCGAGGCCATCAATATCCTGTATGCGAGTTCCAAGATGAATCCGTTCGTCAGCAACGCTCTGATGGCGCTGCGCAGCGAGCTTGCGCTCCGCTGGGATATCAAGATCCAGGAGGAGCGTGTCGGCGGAACGACCTATGAGGAGGTCGCGGAGGGCTACGATTTCTATGTCTTTGAGGGAGTCGCTCCGGAAGTGTATCCTGCGGACGGCGTCGTCGTTCTTCTCGATCCGCCCACGGTGATCAATCGCACGGACATCATTTTCGGAAATCAGATACAATATCCCAATCCCGGTATCGACATGACGATCGGGGAGCCGCATCCCATCACGGACGGATTGATCCAGAGTTACCTTTCGGCAACGCGTTATACGCAGATCCTTGCCTCCAACGGGTATGAGGCGCTCATGTTTATCGGTGAAGATCCGGTGCTGATCTATAAAGATCAACCGGGTTCCCAGATCGTCGTGATGCCGTTCAGCGTCAATTATACGTCGTTGCCTCTCGTCAATCTTCCCACATTGTTCTACAATATTTTCAACTATTATATCCCTTCGGCCGTGACCAATGCGGAAGGGGAGGCGGGCTTCATGTTTGAAATCGGCGATACCGTCGATCTGAGCGCGCGCGGTACGGGATTGACGCTGACCGATCCGTCCGGAACGGAGACACCGATCGATTCGTCCTTTGAGCAGATCGTTGCGGAACAGCCGGGCGTCTATCGCGTGACGCAGGTTCTCTCTTCCGGGATGATGCAGACCAGCGAGTTCTACGTCAAAGTCGCGGCTGCGGAAAGCGATGTGACGCGCACGGAAGATACACTGTTCAATCCGGCATTTCCGGAGCTTCCCGAAAATGAAGACCTCGATCTGTTGTTCTATTTTGCGATCGGTCTTGCGGCACTATTATTCATCGAATGGCTGTTACAGCTCAAGGATAATTTCTGAGGAGGTACGGGTATGTCTGATTTTGAGATCGTTTTTTCCCAACCTCTCTGGTTGCTGCTTCTGATCCCGGTGCTGTTTTTTGTGCTGTTTCCCTATTTCAGGCTGGAAAAAAAGTATCGCCGCACGAGAAACCGCATCATTTCCATTGTTTTACATTGTCTGATCATGCTGCTTGCGATCTCTTTGATCGCAGGGATCCAATTTACATACACCTTGCCCAATGAGGCAAACGAAGTATTGCTGCTCGTCGATGTTTCGGACAGCAGCGAGCAGTCGCGCGAGGCCAAGGACGAATACGTCCGGTCGGTGATCGATGCCAAACTTCCCACCATTCAGCTGGGGATCGTCACGTTCGGATACAATCAGGTCTATGCTGCCGAGCTGAGCTCCGATAACGATTTGCTGTACGATGCGTATCTGGATGCACCGCTTCCCGACACGACGGCAACTGATTTTGAGAGTGCGCTCCGCTATGCCCGTACGCTGATCACACAGCCGGAGTCGGCAAAGATCATTGTCGTCAGTGACGGCGATGAGACGGACGGCGCCGCGCTTGAATACATTGCAACGCTTGCGGCGGAGGGGATCAAGGTCGATACGGCGTTTTTCCCCAATGAGAACGCAAATAACGAGATCCGCATCGTCGACGTGCAGTTCCCCGAGGGCAGCCTTTCGGTCAGGAGCGAATTTGAACTTCTGCTCACCTTGCAGACCAATGAGGTGTTGGAAGCCGGGCAGGCGCACTTGGTGCGGGTGGTTCCCTACGATAACGATGTTGCGGGCGAAGAGCAGTTGGTCACGTTGAGCGGCGGAAGCCAGACGGTCTCGATCCCGTTTTCCTTTGCGGAGCCGGGATTGCATCGTGTCAGTTTCAGGATCTCCGACTACGAGAACGGCGGTGACACGCTGACGGAGAACAATCTCTACAACGCCTACTATTATCTGGAAGTTTACGACGATCTGTTCATTCTCGAGCGTACGGCGGGGGAATCGGCAGAACTTGCTGCCGTCCTGGAGGAAGCAGACTACAATCTGACCGTGATGACGCCCGCAAGTCAGGATCTTCCCGCGACCGTTGACGAACTGCGCGAATATGATGAGGTCATTCTCTACAACATCGCCAACGCGGATATGCCGGTCGGATTTGACGCCATTCTCAATTCCTATGTGAGCGACTACGGCGGAAGCCTGTTTACGGTGGGCGGACGCACGACGGATGATAGCGGAAAAACGGTCGCAAACGCATACAACCGCGACGACCTGCGCGGAACGCTTTACCAGGAGATGCTCCCTGTGGAGGCGGTCGACTATACGCCGCCCATCGCCGTCGTCTTTATCATTGACCGCTCCGGCAGTATGATGGGAAACAAACTGGAGCTTGCCAAGCAGGGCGCTCTGGAGAGTCTGAGCATTTTAAGTGCGAGAGACTGGGTCGGCGTCATGACGCTGGAGGAAGAATATTCCGAGGAGCTTGCGCTCACGCCCATTCCGCAGCTTGCCGACATTGAGGAAGCGATCAATTCGATCGAATCGGGCGGCGGCACAAATTATACGGGCGCGTTGATTCGTGCGGGCGCGGCGCTCTCCATGTGTTCGAGCGTGCAGCAGCGCCATATCGTCATACTCAGCGATGCGATGCCGTCCGATCACCTTTGGGCGGATGCGATCAACCAGACCGGCGGGTACGGCGGCGCCATCAAGAGCAACTATGAGAACTACGGGATCACCACGACGATCGTTTCGGTCGGTACGGGCGGAAATTCTTCGGATATGCAGACGGCGGCAGAGGTCGGACACGGGAACTACTATGAAGAAACCGATATGAACCGCCTCGCCAATCTGCTCATGGAAGATCTGCAGGCGACCAACGTGCTTGAGTACGAGGATTCGGAGCCGTTTACGCCGCGCATCGACGACGTGACGACTGTCGTGCAGGGGATCGTCCAGTCGCAGATCCCGCAGTTGGGCGGATATTTCGGAACGCGGCTCAAATCCGGTGCAGATCAACCGCTCATCACGCCGCACGACGGTGTGCCCGTCTATGCGCAGTGGGATTACGGAAACGGCAAAGTCGGGAGTTTCATGTCGGAGCTTTCGGGTGAGTGGGCTGCAGCCTTCTATCAAAGCGAGACGGGAATTCAGCTCATATATAACATGATCACGGCGTTGTATCCCGATGAAAGCGTCAAGCCGCAGAATGTCGACCTTCGCCTCGAGCGGCAGAATTATACGACAGAAGTCAATATCTTCAATGTTCTCGAAGGGGAGACGGCGGAGATCACGGTGACCGGGCTGGAAAGTGCGGACGGGTCTGCTCCCGTGGCGGTGGAAGTCATTCAGCCGACTGCGGCGGATCATTTCAGCAGTGCTTCCTTTGTCATCCGTGAGCCGGGATACTATTCCGTACTTGTAGAAAAAAAGGATGCCGACGGAAATGTGATCGCTTCGGCAACGCAGTATGTGTCGTTTTCCTATTCTGCGGAGTACAAATACTTTGTCGATGAGGAGGCGTCGGAGCAGTTTCTGTCCGATCTTGCCGCGCAGGGCGGCGGGGAAAGCATCGAGGAGGCCTGGCAGGCGTACGAGAACCTTGTCCTTCGCCTGAACCGCTCGTTTGATCCGCGCATTTTGTTCTCTATCCTCATCATCGTCATGTTCCTGCTCGACGTTGCGGTGCGCAAGTTCAAATTCAAGTGGCCGCACGAGATCATTCGCGATCACAGGGAGCGGAAGAAACTGATGCAGGACAACAAGACCTCGCTGTTATGAGGAGGGCTTCATGAGAAAACTGAAAATCACCTTCATTTTTGCCGCATTGATCTGCTGCCTGTTTGCGTTGGCGGCCTGCGGCGGATACAAACTTCCCGCTCCGAACGGATTGTATATCAATTCCGATACGCTGGAGCTTTCATGGTACAGCGTGGAGGAAGCGAACCGGTTCCGGATCGAAATCAACGGATCGGAGATCGATTCCTCCGTCCGGCAGACCTCCTATTCTTTGGAAACGCTGGAGCCGGGCAATTACACCATCCGCGTCAAAGCGACGGACATCACCGGAACATACCGCGATTCCGCATGGTCGGATTCCATCGAGTTCGTCCGTGAGGAGGAATCGGGGCTTTCCTTTGAACTGCTCAACGGAAGAACGTCATATGCGGTGGTCGGCATCGGCACGGCGACGGGGGACGTCGTCGTGGAAGATTATTTCCGCGGAAAGCCGGTGACGGAGATCGCAGAGAATGCATTCTCCGGCGCCAGCTCGATTACGGGCATCACGATCGGAAACAATGTGACGAGCATCGGTGACTATGCCTTCTATTATTGCACGTCTTTGAAATCGATCCGGATCCCGGACAGTGTGACGCAGATCGGTGTCAACGCCTTTCAGAGCTGCCAGTCCCTGGAGGAGATCGACCTTCCCGATTCCATCACGGCGATCCCCGATTTTGCCTTCTCTTACTGCCGTGCGCTCAAACAGATCGAGATCCCGGCAGGGGTGACGCAGATCGGAACGTATGCGTTCCGCGATTGCAATGCGCTGGAACGTGTGACGATGTCGGATCAGGTCGTTTCGATCGGGGAAAGTGCCTTTTACAACTGTTCTTCGCTGACGCAGATCGATCTTTCCGACGGGCTCCTGTACATCGGCGCCAAAGCGTTTTATGCCTGCGGATCGCTCCGGGAGGTCACATTCGGGAGCAAACTTCTCATGATCGATTCCGAGGCGTTTTCCTCCTGTACGGCGTTGACGGAGATCCTGCTGCCCGATGTGCTCTATTCGATCGGGAACAACGCCTTTGAAAATTGCACAAGCCTTGAAACGGTACATTTCCCGCAGGAGCTGCAGACCATCGGCGCGCGGGCGTTTCTCGGATGTACCTCGCTTGCAGATGTCAACTTCGGCAATGACGTCATTTCGATCGGGGCATATGCATTTTCGGGGACGGCGCTGTGGGAAAATACGCCGGACAGAGAGGTCGTCTATGCAGACGACTGGGCGATCGGATATAAGGAAGTGGAAGGAGAGACGGCGTCTTTCACGCTGCGGGACGGGACGGTCGGCATCGGCGATGACGCGTTTTATGGGTCTTCCATACAATCCATCGTTCTGCCGGATACGGTGCGGCACATCGATACCTATGCGTTTGCCTACAGCGATCTTGCCGGGATCGTGCTGAGCGCCGATCTGGAACGGATCGGGCGAGGGGCTTTTCTCGGCTGTGAAAATCTGATGGCGGTGACGACGACTTTCTCGACCAGACTGCGGGAGATCGACGACTATGCGTTCTATTTCTGTCCGCGCCTGAGCAGCATTGATCTGCCCGATTCCGTCGAGACGATCGGAACATACGCCTTCAACGAGACGGCGATGTGGAACGCGGGCGGCATCATCTATGCGGACAATTGGGTCGTCGGGTACAACGGAGACATCCAAAATGCCGTACTCCGGGCGGGTACGGTCGGGATCTCCGATCTGGCATTTTATGAATGTACGACCTTGCGGAGCGTGACGCTTCCGGAAGGGTTGAAGGAGATCGGGTTAGGTGCTTTTTACGGATGCGAATCTCTGACAGAGGTCACCATTCCCGACAGCATCGAAGTGATCGCCGACTATGCGTTTTACGGGTGTTATTCTCTCAGCACGGTGACGTTGGGAAACAATGTCAGAGAAATCGGACAATATGCATTTTTCGGGAATATTTTCCTCAGTTCCATTGTGCTTCCTGAAAGTCTGACGACGATCGATGCGTATGCATTTTATTTGTCCGGACTGTCGAGCCTGACCATCCCGGACAGTGTTACGACCATCGGAACGAGTGCGTTCTATGGCAGCGGTCTGGAGCAAGTGATCATCGGTTCCGGGGTTCGGGAGATCGGGCAGCGCGCCTTTCAGAATTGCTCCTTTTTGTCCGACGTGACGTTCCGGGAAGGTCTTGAAACGATCGGCGCGCGCGCATTCTACGGATGTCCTTCCCTTGCGTCCGTCAGCTTCCCCGATAGTTTGCGGACGATCGGAGAGTATGCGTTTTATAAAACGAATTTGGTGGCGGCGAACATCGGTTTGAGAACGATCGACTTCGGAACGGGTGTTGAGGTGATCGGCTCCCATGCATTTACAGGGAACAATTCTCTTTCGACGGTGTATCTTCCCGAGAGCGTCACTTCCGTCGGAGATCAGGCGTTCCGCGATTGCTTGGGACTGAGCTGCATCATGATCGGAAGCAATGTTGTCGAGATGGGAAGCCATGTGTTCTATAACTGTGTCTTTGCCGGGATCTTTTGTGCGGCGCAGTCGCAGCCCGAAAGCTGGGAAAGATTCTGGAATTCTTCCTATCGGCCCGTTCTCTGGGGATGCACGTTCTCGGAAGACGGCTATGTGATTTCGTACACGAAAGGGGAGATCGGCAATGCAATCGAAGGGAATGATCTGCGCGGCCCCACGCGGCTTGGATACTCGTTGGAAGGTTGGACGACGGTGAACGGATCGACGACTGCGGAATATATGACGGAAGATCTCTATACGCTGGAAGAGGGAACGACGGTTTATACGATATGGACAAAAACGCAGGAACCGGAGGAACCGGCCGAAGAGCCGGCGGCATGAACTTTTGAAACGGCAAACGGGGCGCAGACCGGTTTGCGGCGTGCGCCCCGCCTCTGACGGGCAGTGTCATTGTTTTTTGTGTTCTTCTTTCCAGGCTTTGATCTGTTCGAGCCGCGCTTTGAATTTGCTCTCCAGGCCTTCCTCGGTGGGCGTGTAGTATTCCCGCCCGACGAGGTTGTCCGGAAGGCACTGCATGGTGGTCAGTTTGTCGTCGGCGTCATGCGCATATTCATACCCTTTGCCGTAGGAAAGCTCCTTCATGAGCTTGGTCGGCGCATTGCGGATGACGAGCGGAACAGGCTCCGCGAGCATGGTGAGCGCATCCTTTTTGGCGCGTTCATAGGCGACGTAGAGAGCGTTGGATTTCGGGGCGAGCGAGAGATAGACGACCGCCTGCGTGAGGTGGACGCTGCATTCCGGCATCCCGATGAGGCGGCACGCCTCGAATGCCGAAACGCACAGCTCGAGCGCGCGCGGGTCGGCGAGACCGACGTCCTCGCTCGCGAACCTCGTCACGCGGCGGGCGATATAGATGGGATCCTCTCCCGCTTCCAGCATCCGCGCCAGCCAATAGACGGCGGCGTTCGGGTCGGAGTTGCGCATGGATTTATGCAGCGCGGAGATGAGATTGTAGTGTTCCTCACCTTTTTTATCGTACAAAAGCGATTTCTTTGAGGTGATCTGCTCGATCGTCTCGGCGGTGACGACGGTCTTTTCGCCCTCGAGCGTGCCGTTCAGCACCGCCATTTCGAGCGTGGAGAGCGCGCTGCGCGCGTCGCCGTTGGCAAAGTTCGCGATCGCCCGGAGCAGTTCTTCCGAGATCTCCACCTCCTGATTGCCGAATCCGCGCGGATCTTTGAGCGCGTGATGCAGCAGCTCGCACAGCTCCTCCGGGGAAAGCTCGTGCAGCACGAACACCTTGCAGCGGGAGAGGAGCGCGCCGTTGATCTCAAAAGAGGGATTTTCCGTCGTGGCGCCGATGAGGATGATGCTTCCCTTTTCGACATAGGGGAGAAAGGCGTCCTGCTGCGCCTTGTTGAAGCGGTGGATCTCGTCCACAAAGAGGATAGTCTTTCCGCCGAAGCGCCTGTTCTTTTCCGCCTGTTCCATGACCTGTTTGATCTCTTTGATCCCGCTCGTCACGGCGGAGAAGTCGATGAACGTCGCCTTGGTGCGTTGGGCAATGATGCGCGCGAGCGTGGTCTTTCCCACGCCGGGCGGCCCCCAGAAGATCATCGAGCCGATCTGGTCGCTTTCGATGAGGCGGCGCAAGATCTTCCCTTCGCCCAAGAGGTGCTTTTGTCCGCAGTATTCTTCCAGCGTGCGCGGCCGGATGCGTGCCGCAAGCGGCTGGCTTGTCCGATCATCAAAGAGTGTTCCCTGTTCCAGCATATCTGTTTCCGTCTGTGAAAAGATTTGTTTGAAGATATTATATGCCTTTCCGGGCAGAATGTCAATGTGATGGCGAAAAATGGGTGCGGGGCCGCGAAAAAATCCTTCAGGGATTGCGGCGGGATCGGAACGGGGGAAAACGTTATGAACGAAAGAAAGAGGATGCAATTTGTACGTCTGTGCCTTGCCATCCTCTTTTTTGTTTGCCTTGCGGCAGGTTTGCTCTCTGCCTGCAAGTCCTCCTGCACCGTCAGCTATCTTGCAGGCGACCATGCCGCCGCGGATGCCGTTCTTCCGCAGCCTGCGGAGTATGAACAGGGGCAGACGATCGTGCTCGCCCCGGCGCCCTCCGCCGCAGAGGGCTGGGAGTTCGCCGCGTGGTCGGACGGTGCGCGGCAGTTCGGCGCAGGGGAGACGTATGTCGTCGAAGGCAGCGTCACGTTTACGGCGCTCTGGAGGGCGTGCGAGCCGTCGCAGCCCGATCCGGAACCCGAGCCCGACCCCGATCCGGAACCCGAACCGGAGCCGGAACCCGAACCGGAACCCGAACCGACGGTCTTTTATACCGTGACTTTCTCGCTCGGGAAATACGCCGACCCGTCCGAACAGACGCCGGCCGCCGTCCGTGTTGCAGCGGGAGAGGCGGTCGCGCTTCCCGTTGTCGCCGCGGCGCGCGGCTTTGTGTTTGACGGCTGGTTTTCAGGCGGCGAGAAAATCGAAGCGCCCTTCGTTCCCGCGGCGGATACGCTGCTCGAAGCACGGTTTACCGCCGTGCGCTATACGGTGACGTTTGAACACCTTGAGGGCGCATACAATCCCAATACGATCACGGAGTACACCGTTCTCGACGCATCTGTCGAACTGCTTGCCGCGCAGAAGCGCGGCTATCGCTTTGTCGGCTGGCTGGATCTTGCGACGGGAAGCGTCGTCACATTTCTCGATCCCACCCGTGCGGAGGACGTCCGACTGTATGCGCTCTTTACGCCGCTGCGCTATTCGATCACCTACCATCTGGACGGCGGAACGGGCGATCCCGCCAATCCTGCGGAGTACACGATCGAGAGTGGAGACATCACGATCCTGCCGCCCGAGAAACTCGGATATGACTTTCTCGGATGGACGTATGCGGGGCAGACGCAGCCACAGCTGCAAATCACCATCCCGCACGGATCGACGGGCGACATCGAACTGACGGCGCACTGGCGGCTGCATCTCTATTCCGTGACCGTGGACGGCTTCCTCGCCGCACAGCTGACGATGGGGCAGTCGTTTGCGCTTCCGATGCCGACCCGCCGTCCCGACATGACCTTCATGGGTTGGATGCAGGGGGAGGCACTGCGCTATACGCCGCAGGACAACGTGCTCGTCATGCAGACGGAGGACGTTGCACTCGTGACGCGCTGGGCGATGCACGATGCGATCGCGGACGGGGAGGAAGCGCTCGCCGTGTTCGCCGATCCGGACGCGGCGCGCATGAAACTCGCCGCAGACGTCACGCTCGGAGCGGGCGTGACACTTTCGCGCGCCTTTTTACTGGAACTCGGCGGACACACGCTCACCTTTGTCACGCGCGACACGCCCGCGCTGCGGGTGAATGTGCCTTCCGCCGAGGTCTGCATCCAAGGCGGCACGCTGCAGGTGCAGGCGACGGATGTGCGTCAACCCGCCATTCTGGCGGAGAGCAGCCTTGCCATGCAGGCGGCGGTGCTCCATTCGGAGGGCGCGGGGATCCTGCTCGTGCGCGGATCGCTCTCTCTGTCTGCCTGCGAGATCACGGCGGACGGCGAATATGCGGTCGCGGCGGACAGAACGCTCGGAAGCAGGGATGGCTGCACCGTCGCCGTTTCGGGCGGAACGCTTCGGGCGAACGGGGCGGAGAGCGCCGCATTGCTCTTTCACGGAAAGGGCACGCTCTCCCTCTCCGGAGCGGTGCTTTCGGGCGGAAGACAGGGACTTGTGGTGCGCCGCGGCGAGGCGACGATCTCCGGCTGTACGATCGCTTCGCGCGCCGAAGGGGGTGCGGAGCCTGTGCCGTGGGCGGAGGGTGCGCGTGTCGCGATGGCGGCGCTTGTCGCGGGCGATCCGGACGGCGACGGCACGGATGCCAACGTGACGATCGCCGGCACGCAGGTGACGTTCGGCGGCAGCGTGCGGGAGGGGTGCATCCTCCTCGTCGGCGAATCCGACCTTGCGGGCGTTGCGCGCCTTCTGTATGACTGCTCGGATCTGCCCATGCGCGAGATCGTGCAGCAGGGCGGCGTCAGCGTGCGGGGAGCGGGCTATCTGCTCGCCTCGCACCGCGAGGAATATCACGCCGCGCGGGCGGTCACCTGCACGTCGGACGGCTGGGACGCGTATTACTATTGTCCGCGCTGCGAGGGATATTTCGATCTGGAGGGAAATGCCGTCGTGTGGGAGCAGCTCCTGCATCCCAAGCCGGCGGACGGTCACTTCTTTACCGTCACATACGATATGCGCTCGTGCGCGCTCACTTACGGCTGTAGCCGCGGCGACACCGAGCAGCTCATGCTTTATCTGGAATTTACTGCCGACCGTGGGGAGGTTCACGTTGCATCCGACGCATTCTCCTATGTCGGCGGCGAGATCTTTGTCGACCTCACCCGCGTCAGCGTGACGGGGCTTGCGGCAGACGAGTGGGTGGTCGGCTACTTTGTGGGGACGCTGTACTGTCCGCCCGATGCGACCGTCAGCGTCATGCAGGTCAATGTTATCCATGCCATTGTCGGGAAGGTCACATGAATCGAAACAATGATAAGGAGAAAATACAGATGAAACAAGGATGGAAAGTTGCGGGCGCGATGCTCATGGTGCTCTGCGTACTGCTTGGGCTTGTCGCCTGCACCGAGCCGACCGAACCGACGCAGTCGCCCGAGCCGGAACAGCCGCGGCCGGTCGTGTACACCGTGGATTTTTCGCTCGGCGCATACGCGGCAGAGGACGCGCAGTGCCCCGTGCAGGTGACTGCGGAGGAGGGCGAAGAGATAATTCTGCCTGCTGCCGTTTCGGCGCAGGAGGGGTGGATCTTCGTCGGTTGGGAGGATGAAGGGCAGGTTTATGCCGCGGAGACAGAGTATTCTGTCACGCATAATACTATGTTTACTGCAAAATGGGAGGCGTTGCTCGTCGAATATACGGCGACGTTCGTGCTCGGCGAGCACGCGGCGGGCGCGTCGCCCGCACCTGTCGTCGCGGAGGAACATACGCAGATCACCCTGCCCGCCGTCGAAGCGGAGGAGGGTTGGACGTTTGTCGGCTGGTCGGACGGGGAGCAGATATATCCCGCCGGCGGGCAGGTGACGCTCACGCAGGACGTCACCTTTACGGCTGTCTGGGAGAAGCTGCCCGTCTTTTACACCGTGACGTTTGTCCTCGGCGAACACGCCGCGAGCGCGTCGCCCGCGCCCGTCGTTGCGGAGGAGAATTCGCAGATCGCGCTGCCCGCCGTCGAAGCGGAGGCGGGCTGGGCATTTGTCGGCTGGTCGGACGGGGAGCAGACGTATGCCGCCGATGAACAGTATTGTGTCACGCAGAATATTTCATTTACGGCGATTTGGGAGAAGCTGCCCGTCTTTTATACGGCGACGTTCGTGCTTGGCGAGCATGCGGCGGGCGCGTCGCCCGCGCCCATCGTTGCGGAGGAGAATTCGCAGATCGCGCTGCCCGCCGTCGAAGCGGAGGCGGGCTGGACGTTCGTCGGCTGGTCGGACGGGGAGAGGACATACGCTGCAGGCGGGCAGGTGACGCTTGTGCAGGACGTCACCTTTACGGCGATTTGGGAGAAACTGCCCGTCTACTACACTGTGACGTTTGTTCTCGGCGAACACGCGGCGGGTGCGTCGCCCGCGCCCATCGTCGCGGAGGAGAATACGCAGATCACGCTGCCCGACATTGAAGCGAAGGCGGGCTGGTCGTTCGTCGGCTGGTCGGACGGCGCGCAGACATACGCTGCAGGCGGGCAGGTGACGCTTGCGCAGGACGTCACCTTTACGGCGGTCTGGGAGAAGATCATGATCGCCGTGTACTTTGCCGCGAACGGCGGTTCGGGAGACATGGCGGCGCAGACCATCGGATACGGCGATGCGCTCGTATTGCCCGCGAATGGTTTTGCGGCGCCCGCGGGCATGGAATTTGCAGGTTGGTCGTTCGACCGCAGCGTGCTGCTCGGCGGGGAGGTCGGCGCGGAGCGCTATCTTGCATATGTCGAGGAAGGCGTTCTCACCGTCTATGCGTTGTGGAAGCCGCTGCCGCCCGTCATCTTTACGGTGACCTTTGACATCGGCGCGTATGCGGCGGAAGGTTGCGTCGCTCCGCCCGCGCAGGCGGTGGAGGAAGGGAGCAAGATCGTTCTGCCCGAGGCGCCCGCCGCAAAGGAGGGTTGGGAGTTTTTCGGATGGGCGAGCGACGGCTTCCGCTATCTTCCGGGGGACAGTTACCGCGTGACGGCGGATACGCGCTTTTCTGCGCTCTGGATCGTCGTGCTGCCCGAGCGGTATGCGGTATCCTATGACTGCGGGGTGGAGAGCGGCTTCGGCATCGTGGGCGAGACGCCCGCCACGGTGACATATGAGGAGGGCGAATCGTTTGCGCTCCCGCTCTCGCCGTGGAAGCGCGCGGGATATGATTTTGTCGGATGGAAACTCCTGCACCGGGTCGAGCAGGCGGGCGAGACGGTGTGGGAGAATATGCCCGGCCCCGTTCTTTTGCCCGGCGCGATCGTGATGATGCCGTCGGAGGACATCCGCGTCACGGCGGTCTGGAAACAGGCGGCGCTCGTCGTCACGGTCGTCTTTGACGCAAACGGCGGCACGGGAGAGATGGCGGATGAAAGTTTCGACTACGGCGGCGACTATGCGCCGCCCGCCTGCACACTGACTGCGCCCGACGGCAAGCAGTTTGCGGGATGGTCATTGGACGGCGTGACGTCCCTCGGCGAGGCGGTCTCGCGCGAGGAATATGCCGCGTATCTGACGCAGATGACGCTCACGCTGCACGCTCTCTGGGAGGACGTTCCCGTCTATGCGGACATTCAGACCATCGTCGGGACATGGGAGAACGGCATCTCCTTTGTCGTCACCGACGCCGTACTGACGGAAGAGGAGAGTGTCGGCACGCTCATCTGGGACAACGGCATGATGGGCATCCGTCAGACGTCGGACGGCGCATTTTACGGCACGCACGACGGCGTGAACTACCGGCTCTCGCTGTCGGACGGGATGCTTGTCGTCACATACGGCGGATCCGCCATGATCTTCGAGACGCATACGCCCCTTGCGGAGGATGTGCGTCTCTACGGGAAATGGCGGTCGGATGGCGGCGAGAATTGGCTGATCGCCGCGACGGGCGCGCGCTTCGGGAGCGATCTCAGAGAGGCCTCCGTGCTCGTGGTCGGCGGCTATCTCCTGCTGCGCGAAGAGGACGGCTGCCGATACCTTCTCCGAAGGGAGGGCGATACGCTCGTCGGCGTGTGCCGGGCGCCCGGACAGGCGGATGAAGCCGTCACGTTTACGGCGGGAACGTTCTTCACGCTTTCCGTCGGCGATGCACTCAACCAGTTTGTGGAAGCGGGCAGCGCGCCTGATGAAGCGCGGCTCCTGCCGCCCGTCGCCCCCGAAGGGCAGGCGTTCGGCGGATGGGTGATCGCGGGCACGCAGCAGCGCTTTTCGCCCTCCGATGTGCTGACGGAGGATGTCTGCATCGAGGCGTCCTTCCTTCCGGAGGGGCAGATCGTCGTGACATTCCGGAACGGCGAGGAGGTATTTCTGACCGTTACGGCAACGCAGGGCGGACAGATCGCCTGCCCGCAGGAGATCCCCATCAGCGCAGAGGGTAAGACCTTCCGCTATTGGGCGGACGAAGGGGGCGAATACGACTTTGCGTCTCCCGTTCTGCAGCCGCTTACGCTGCACGCCGTGTTTGCCTGGAAGGTGACCTTCGAGACGGACGCCGGCGCGGTCGAGCCGCTCTGGGTGGAGGAATGGACGGCGGAGGGCATTGCCCTTCCCTCGGGCGAAGGGCTGGAAAAGGAGGGCTATGCGTTTGCAGGCTGGCAGTTCGGCGGCGTCACCTACACCGACCGCTACGCTCCCGCGCCCGGAGAACAGCCCCGAAACGCGGTGTTTGTTGCCGTCTGGGAGCAGAAAGATCTTTGGCGGATCACCTTCACGGATGCGGAGGGGTATGATTACGGGAGCCGTCTTACGGAAGGGATCGTGACGGACGCGCCGACGCCGACGGCGGAGGGTCTGACCTTTGCGGGGTGGACGCTTGCGGACGGCACGCCCGTCGACCTGGAAAACGATGTCTTCACAGAGGACACGACGCTGTACGCGCGGTTCCTCGCGCCGTCCTCCGCCTTCGTCGGCGTCTGGTCGGACGCGGCGCACGAGGTTGCGATCGCCCTCGTGGCGGGAGTGTCCGGAGAGGAGGTGCTCTGCGCCGTCATCGACGGAAGGACGGTCGGGATCGAACTGTCGCCCTCCGACGCATCCGAGCGCGCGCTGTACTCTGCTGCGGCTGCCGTCATGTATGAGGAAGTGCCGTTCGGCACGCTCGCGCGCACGCGCACGGGCATCCGCGTGACGCTTGCGGGCGGGGAGACGTTCGCCGTCGCGGGGAACGCACAGCCTGTCAAGTCGCTCACGGTCGACGACCTCGTCGGCAAGACGTATGCGGGAGGAGCGGGTTCGCTCTCCGTTTCGGAGTATGATGTCACGATCGGCGGCGAGAGCGGCTGGTTCATACAATATATTGTCGGCAATTATTTCCTGATGATGACGTACGGCACGGACGCAATGCGTACCTGCATCCTGCAGCTGGATGGCAAGACGCTCGCGGGCTACGACGAACACGGCAGCGCGGTCGTCTACACCGAGCAGGAGGAGAGCGGCGTGTCGATCACCTATGAGGACGGCATCCTGACCTGCGGCAACACGTCGATGTACTTCATGGTCTACGCCTCCGACGGCAGCGAAGTCAGGACGGATGCATCGGCGTTCTCCTTCTCCGACGGCGTCTTTTCCATCGATCTCTCCCGCGTGCACGTCGCGGGTCTTGACGAACATGAGCGGCTGATCGGCTTTACCGCGTACGATCTGAACGGAGAACTGTTCTTCGGCGCGGACGATGTGATCGAGATCGGCGGTTTTCAGGAGCTTATCGCAGAGATCGAGCTGACCTCCTTCTCCATCGGAAGAGACGGCAGCGCCGACGGCGTCTGGGAGAGCGGAGCGTGGTACACGCCCGCGTGGACGAGCATCCTCGCGCGGGGCGACATTGTTCGGATCGGCGGCACGCTCACGAGCGACGGCGCGGAGAACTGGCACGCGGCGCAGGCACTGCTCTATTCCGATACCGTGAACGGCGCCTTCCGCCCGGACTGCTATGTGACGGATACGGGGATCGGGAGAAGTTTTCAGATCGCCAAGGAGTGCGTCATCGACTGGACGGGATTGGCGTCGGCACTGAAGAACTGTTCGTACGACATTCTCTACGACTGGTCGGATCCGGACGCCATCAAGATCTCGATCTTCCTCTCCGCAAAGGATGCGGCGTATTTCGGCATCTCCACCTACACGGTACGGGCGCTGTCGGGAGCGGCGCTTGCGGACTGGTACCGCATCGGCATCTCCTTTGAAAGCGCATTTTTCCGCGCGGAGCAGGTGGTGCGCGGCTGCAGTGCGGGTCACGCCGACGGATGGTATTGCCCTGTCTGTCTGAAGATCAATGCGGAAAAGCTCGAAGGGGCGCTGCAGACGCCCGCATCGCCCGCACAGACCGTTTCCCTCGCGCCCGGCAGCGTGATGAAGGCGACGCTCTCTGGTTCCGATGCGAGCGCCTTCTGGGAGATCGTCGTTCCGGGCGCGGACGGCGCAAGTTATGTCGATCTGCAGCTCGCCAATTTCCTCGAGACGGGCGAGATCTGGAGCAATGCGTGGGGCGGCGGCGCGGACGGTTTTGAAAGCTGCGCCGAGCGCGGGCTCATGCAGTTCGGCGTGCATCCCGCGGCAGGCGGGTGGACGGGCACCTATACGGCGTACGCCTTGCGGATCGGCGATATTTTCGTGCTGTATGTGTCGTTCACGCCCGAGGGCGCGCAGGAGAGCGCCTATGCGGCGATGCTCTGGATGAAGGGCCTCCCGGACAGCGAGGTGACCTTCCGGATCGTCAATGCGGCGGGAACGCCGAACGTGCAGACCGGATACATCGGATAACAAAAAAATCTTCCCCGCGGGGAAGATTTTTTTATCGGTCGAGCCGATAGGGCGTCGTCTGATAGACGAAGTTGAGCCAGTTGTTGTAAAAGAGATTGGCGGTGGACGACCAGTTCATGTTGACGGTCGTATCCGACTTGTCTGCAAAGTAGCAGTGGGGGCGCTCGATGGGCAGCCCGCGGCAAAGGTCGCGCTCGTATTCCTTCTTCAGCGTGTCGCGGTCATATTCCATGTGCCCGAGCACGAACACCTGACTGTGGGAGAGGTCGCAGGCGATGGAGACGCCCGCGCGGCGGGAGGAGGCGAGGATCTTCAGCCGCCCGTCCCGCAGGAGATCCGCCTCGCGCACCGTCGAGTGGCGGGAATGGCACATATGAAATTCGTCCGAGATGCCGCGCATCAGCGGATCGGGCGGATCGATGGCAGCCTTTTGGTGGAGAAATACGCCGAACAGCTTCTTTTGCAGGGGGTATTTGCGGATGCCGTAAAAGTGGTAGAGCGCCGCCATCGCACCCCAGCAGATGAAGATGGTGGACGTGACGTTGGTCTTTGTCCACTCGAACAGGCGCACCAGCTCGTCCCAGTAGGCGACTTCGGAAAAGGGCATATCCTCGACGGGCGCACCCGTCACGATCATGCCGTCAAAGCGCCGCGTGCGGACGTGTTCGAAGGATTGATAGAATTTGCCGAGGTACTCCGCCTCCGTGTTGCGGGAGCGATAGCTCTCGGTGTGGATGAGCGTGATGTTCACCTGCAGCGGGGAATTGGACAGAAGGCGCATGAACTGCGTCTCCGTCTCCTTCTTGGTGGGCATGAGATTGAGCACGGCGATCTCGATGGGGCGGATGTCCTGCGAAGTCGCGCGCTCCTTGTCCATGACGACGATGCGCTCCGACTGCAGAACGGAGTAGGCGGGAAGATTGCGGTCGATGACGATGGGCATGGGAACTTCCTCTCACATCGTCAGACGCATTCGAGCGCCTGCGCAAGGTCGGCAATGAGGTCGTCCGCATTTTCGATGCCGACGGAGAGGCGCACGAGATTGGGCGCAATGCCCGCCGCGGCGAGCTGCTGCTCGTTGAGCTGGCGGTGGGTGGTGGAAGCGGGGTGCAGCACGCAGCTGCGCACATCGGCGACGTGCGTCTCCTGCGTGGCGATGCGCAAATGCTCCATGAACCGCGCGCACGCCTTGACGTCGCCGCGGATGCCGAAGCTCATCATGCCGCCCGTGCCGTTCGGGAGATACTTTTGGGCGAGGGCGTGATATTTGTTGTCGGGAAGGGTCACCGAGCGCACCCATTCGATCTTGGGATGGGCGGCGAGGAAGGCGGCGATCTTTTCCGCGTTGCGGCTGTGCCGCTCCATGCGGAGGGCGAGCGTATCGCTGCCCAGAAGGGTCAGAAAGGCATTCTGTGGGCTCATGACCGCGCCCGTGTCGCGCATCATCTGCGCGCGGCACTTGGTGCCGAACGCG
Source organism: uncultured Clostridia bacterium (assembly GCA_944367415.1). Lineage (GTDB taxonomy): Bacteria > Bacillota > Clostridia > Christensenellales > Borkfalkiaceae > Gallimonas. The sequence goes on from CALVWN010000035.1 coordinate 49,424, forward strand.
ACGGGCAGATCGGCATAGACAAGCCCGTGATAGCTCTCGTCGGGGGTGTTGAAGGCGGGATAGCGGGGATTTTCTTTGTAGCGGAAGGCGCCGCCGTCGACGATCATGCCGCCCAGCGCCGCCGCGTGTCCGTCAAGATACTTGCTCGTCTAGTGGATGACGATGTCCGCGCCGAGCGAGAGGGGGCGGCAGAGCGCGGGCGTCGCGAGCGTATTGTCGACGACGAACAGCACGCCGTGTTCTTTGCAGAGCGCGGAGAGTTTGTCGAAATCGAGAATGACGACGGCGGGATTGGCGATGGTCTCGGCGAAGACGAATTTCGTCTTTTCGTCGATGAGCGCCCCGATCGCGTCTGCGGGGGCGTCCGCGTCAAAGAAGCGCGCTTCGATGCCGAATTTTTTCAGCGTCGTCGAAAACAGGTTGAAGGTGCCGCCGTAGATCTCGCCGGCGGTCACGATGTTGTCGCCCGCCTCGCACAGCGTCATGGCGGTGAGCAGGATGGCGGACATTCCCGACGCGCAGCCGATGCCGCAGGCGCCGCCCTCCAGCGCAGCGATCTTCTTTTCGAGCGCGTCGACGGTCGGGTTGGCGAGGCGGGAATAGAAGAATCCCTCCCGCTTCAGATCGAACAAGTCTGCCATCACCTGCGAATCGCCGTAGAAAAAGGTCGTGCTCTGCACGATGGGGGGGATGCGGCTCTCGCCCGTCTCGGGGTGATAGCCCGCCTGGACGCACAGTGTCTCGATATGGTCTTTCATGTTGGCCTCCTTGTGGATATGTTCAGCGCTCCATCTCCTTGACGGCGCGCTCCAGCGCGCGCTTCCGGTCGCGTTCGGCGAGCGTGCGCTTCTTGTCATAGGTGTGTTTGCCCTTGCACAGGGCGACTTCCACCTTGACGAGGGCGTCCTTGAAGTAAATTTTGAGCGGCACGAGCGTGTAGCCGCGCTCGTTGACCTTGCCGACGATCTTGGAGATCTCCATGCGGTTCAACAGCAGCTTGCGCTCCCGCCGCGAATCGCGCGTGGAAAAGGCGCCGCTCTTGTCATAGAGGGCGATGTGCATATTCTTGAGGAATACTTCTCCCGCGCGGATCTCGCAGAAACTCTCTCCGAGCGACGCTTTTCCCGTGCGCAGCGACTTGACTTCCGCCCCCTCGAGCACGATCCCCGCCTGATAGCGGTCTTCGATGAAGTATTCGAAGGAAGCGGACTTGTTGACGGCAATGGTCTTGACGGACATCTCAATCTCCCGTTTTTTCGAGGAAGCGGAACTGCACGCGGCGGGTGCCCCAGTCGACGCCCGCGACCTGCACGCGCACCTTCTCGCCGAGGTGGAAGGAATTGCGCGTGCCGCGCAGCAAAAAGCGTTCTTCGACAAATTCATAGCTGTCGTCGGGCAGTGTCTCGACGGGGACAAGCCCTTCGACGGTGTTGGAAAGCTCGGCAAAGATCCCGAACGAGGTGACGCCCGAAATGGTCGCGTCATATTCCTCGCCGATCTTGTCCTGCATATAGGCGACCGTGTAGAGCGCGTCGACGTCGCGCTCCGCCTCCGTCGCGTTCTTTTCGCAGGCGGAGGACTGCACCGCCGCCTCGGTCACGAACTTTTTGTACTTCGTGCGCGTCTCGTCGGGAGAAGTGAGGCTCTCCTTGATGATGCGGTGGATGCACAGATCGGGATAGCGGCGGATGGGGGAGGTGAAGTGGCAATAGCAGTCGGATGCCAGTCCGAAATGCCCGACATTCTCGGGGGAATACACCGCCTTCATCATCGAACGCAGCATGACGCGGTTGACGAGGGAATAGAGCAGGGAGTCCTCCAGAGAGCGCAGAAGATCCTGATAGTCCTTCGGCGTGACCTTGGAGGGGTCGAACTTCGCGTGCACGCCCGCCTCGCGCAGGAAGGTGAGAAAATCCTGCGCCTTCTCCTCACTGGGGCGCTCGTGGATGCGGTAGACGAAGGGCATTCCCTTCTCCGTCATGATGGTCGCGACGCTCTCGTTGGCGAGCACCATGAACTGTTCGATCATCTCGTGCGAGATGGTGCGCTCATAGTCGGGGATGGAGATGACGCCGTTTTCATAGAGGATCTTTGCCTCCTTGACGTCGAGCGCCACGCCGCCCCTTGCCTCGCGGTTGCGCTTTAAGATCCTGGTCAGCTCGACCGCCGTCTGCACGAACTCTGTGAGGTCGGGATACTGCTTTCGTGCCGTCTCGTCGCCTTCGGCGATCGCCGTCACGGCGTGATAGGTCATGCGGTGACGGGAACAGATGACGGCGGGCGCCACGCGCCGCTCGAGCACCTTGCCGTTCTCGCCGATCGTCATAAAGCAGGAGAGTGTCAGCCGCGGCACGCCCTCGTTGAGCGAGCAGATATTGTTGGAGAGCGCGGTGGGGAGCATGGGCAGCACGCGGTCGGGAAAATAGACGCTCGTGCCGCGCGAGAATGCCTCGTTGTCGATGGCGCTGTGCCATTTGACGTAGTGGGTGACGTCGGCGATATGCACGCCGAGATAGAATTTCCCGTTTTCCTTGCGGATGGAGATGGCGTCGTCGATGTCGCGCGTGTCCTCGCCGTCCACCGTGACGATCAGCTCCTCTCTCAGGTCGATGCGACCCGTGAGGTCATCCAGCGGGGAGCGTTCCGCCTGCCGCTCCGCTGCCTGCAGCACATCGGCGGGGAACTCCTCCTTTAAGTTGTGGGCGCGGATGAGCGCCTTTTCCTCGACAAAGAAATCTCCGCTCTCGCCCAGGATCTCGACGATCTCTCCCGTGGGCATCCGCCCGTCGAAGGAGCGGATGTGCGCCACCACCTTCGCGCCGCTCGAGGCACCCTTGCAGCGGTCGCTCGGGATGAAGATGTCGGTGGAGAACTTCCGGTCGTCCGGGTGGATGGAGCCGCCCGTGCGCTCGCAGCGGAAGGTGCCGACCAGTTCCGTGTATCCGCGCTTGACGACGGCGAGCACTTCGCCCTCGTCGCCGAATTTGCCGCCCTTTTTGAAGGCGAGCACGGTGTCCTTGTTGTATGCCCCGCGCAGCGCGCGGTGGGGGATGAACAGATCGTCAAGCTCGGGGTCGTCGGGCACGAAAAAGCCGAACCCGCGCTCGTTTCCCGAGATGGTGCCCTGCATCGCGCCGAACTGTTCGGCGGTGCCGAAGCGGCCGGACAGGTCACAGTAGATCGCACCCTCCTGTACGAGCGAGCGCAGCAGCTCGCCGACGGCGGCCGCGGCCTTTCCCTTGAGATGCAGTTTTTTGGCGATGTCCTCCTCCGTCAGAAGAGCGAAGGAGCCGTCGCAGATTTTTTGCAGTAATGTCTGTTTTGCGTTCATAAGTTGTCCGTAATCCGAAATTTGTGGAGAATTCAAATTAGAAAAAAACGAGCCGCATTGCGCCGCCCGTTTGTGTTCTTTGCGAGGAAAGCCGCCGCTTATTCCACGGGGCCCCAGATCGCAGGGATCTGCAGAATGAAGAAGACGATCGCAAGTACGGCAAGCACTGCGAGACAGATGATCGTCCACATTTTGAGCTTGGACTCGATGGATCTGCCCTTGTTCTTTCCGTAGAACGTCTCGCTCGTTCCGCCGAGCGCGTCGATGCCCTGCGAGTTGCCGGGCTGCAGCATGACGAGGATGATCGCCGCGAGCGCCGCGACCGCCATCAGGATGACGAGCGTGTAATTGATCGCATAATAGACGCTCTCCGTAGATGCATTCCAGAAGTTGACGACTTCAAGCAAACTGTTGATCATAGATGGTTCCTTTCGAATGTTTTCAAAATTCAATGGGAATTATACCATATCCCGATGAGAAAGACAACTTTTTTTGCGCCCGTTTGCAAAAAAGTCGCGAAAAAGAAAAAATTTCATATTCGCGCCCATCCGAACGCCGCCATTTATTGACAATTCTTCGCGCGCACGCTATAATAAAAACATGGACAACCTTGTTCTCATCGGGATGCCGTCGTCGGGCAAGAGCACGGCGGGCGTCCTGCTCGCAAAAAAGATCGGGTACGGATTCATCGACTGCGATCTCATCATCCAGGGCGAACAGGGAGCGCTCCTCTCCGAGATCATCGCAAAGGAGGGGGCGGACGGGTTTCTGGCGATCGAAGAGCGCGTCAACGCGGGACTTGCGGCGATGCGCTGCGTCATCGCGACGGGCGGCAGCGTCTGTTATTCCGACCGCGCCATGCGGCATCTGAGATCCATCGGGACGGTTGTCTATCTTCAATTAAGTGAGGAAGAGGTGGCGCGCCGCATCCCCAACCTTGTGCGGCGGGGGGTCGTCATGCGCGGGAACGTCAGGACGCTGCGCGAGCTGTATCGCGAGCGCATCCCGCTCTATGAACGGTATGCAGACATCACCGTTCCGTGCGACGGCCAGACGATCGACGAGACGGTGCAGGCGATCGCGGCGGCTGCCGGTTTTTCGATATGAGAATTTGTATTTACGGCGCCGGGGCGATGGGGACGTCGCTCGGCGTTCTGCTCGACGAGATGTCGCTCGAGTTCATCTCCGGCAACGAGGAACACGTCGCCGCCATGAACCGTTCGGGCGCCCTCATCGAGGGCGCGATCACGCGCTGCGTCAAAGTGCGCGCAAAACTTCCCTCGCAGATGGAGGGGAAGTACGACATCATCATTCTCGCGGTCAAGCAGCGCGAAAACGAGGCGGTCGCGCCCTTCCTGCTTCCCTTTCTGCGGGAGGACGGCGCGCTCGTCACCGTGCAGAACGGGCTTCCAGAGCCTGCGCTCGCCGAAGTGTTCGGCGCGGAGCGCGTCTACGGCTGCACGCTCTCGTGGAGCGCCGAGAAGATCGCGCCCGGCACGGTGCGCGTCACGAGCGACACGGGCTTTCACCTTGCGCTTGGCGCCTACGGCAGCGGCAGGCGGCTGGAGGACGTCGCCGCGCTCTTCGCGCACGCGGGCACGCTGACCGTCGGCGATCTCGCGAGCATCCGCTACGCCAAGCTCGCCGTCAACGCCTCCTTCTCCACGCTCTCCGCCATCTCGGGCATGACGTTCTATCAGCTCGCCAGAAAGCAGAAGAAGCGCGTGCTCGGGCTCATGCGCGAGGTGTTTGCCGTCGCGCGCGCCAACGGCTGCACGCGGCTCATGCAGAACGGCCACGACCTCATGAAGCTGTTCGGCGGCGCGCTCGCGCCCGTTCTTCTGCCCGTTGCGATGAAGAGCTACGCGCACACCCGCTCCGGGATGCTGCGCGATATCCGCGCGGGCAAGCGCTGCGACGTCGATTTCGTCGCGGGCGCCGCCGTTGCCGCGGGGGAGAAGGCGGGGGTTCCGACGCCCCTTCTGGCACGTGCCGTCGCCCTCGTGCACGACGTCGAAAACGGGATTGCCGAGATCGCGCCCGACACGCTTTTGCTGCTTTGATATTTTGAGAAAGAGGAGTTCTATGGATCTGAATACACTTGCCGAGCGGCTGCTTCCCGGGGAGTATCCCGCCCTCGATACCTTTGAAAAACAGTACCCGCCGCGGGATTTGCCCAAAAATGCCGAGGTGACGCGCCTTGCGCCCTCGCCCACGGGATTCATCCATCTCGGCAATTTATTCGTTGCCATCGCCAACGAGCGCATCGCGCACCGCAGCGGCGGCGTGCTCTATCTGCGCATCGAGGATACCGATCTCAAGCGCAAGGTGGAGGGCGCCGTGGAGGCGGTCATCTCCGCGCTCGACTACTTTGACATCCGCTTCGACGAAGGGGCTCAGATCGGCGGCGACGACACCTATGCGCCGGGGTATCAGCGGCAGCGCGCGCACATCTACCGCGCCTATGCGAAAGATCTCATCCGCCGCGGCAGGGCATATCCGTGCTTTTGCACGGAGGAGGAGCTTGCTGCACTGCGCGAGGAGCAGACGGCGAACAAGGAAGTGACGGGCTATTACGGCAAGTACGCCAAGTGGCGCGACGCGCCCGAGGAGGCAGTGTATGCCGCGCTCGACGCGGGCAAGCCCTATGTCATCCGGTTAAAGTCGATGGGGGGTGCGTCGCACAAATTCACCTTCCACGACGAGATCAAGGGAGACGTCACCGTCACCGAGAACGACCAGGATGTCGTCATCTTAAAGTCGGACGGCATCCCGACCTACCACTTCGCGCACGCCGTCGACGACCACCTCATGCGCACGACGCTCGTCATCCGCGGCGAGGAGTGGCTCGCCTCCCTGCCCATCCACCTCGAACTCTTTGACGTTTTGGGCTTCCGCCGCCCCAAGTACGGGCACAACTGCTCGCTCATGAAGATGGACGGCGAGTCCAAGCGCAAGCTCTCCAAGCGCAAGGATCCCGAGCTGTCGCTCTCCTATTACCGGCAGGAGGGGTATCATCCCTTCGCGGTCAAGGTGTATATGCTCACGCTGCTCAATTCCGACTTCGAGGAATGGCACATGAAGTTCCCCGACAAGCCGCTCGAAGAGTTTCCCTTCCGTATCGGCAAGATGAGCAAGAGTGGCGCGCTCTTCGACCTCGACAAGCTCAACGACATCTCCAAGACCGAGCTTGCCCGCCTCTCCGCGGAGGAGATGCTCGCCTTCCTGAAAGCGTGGGCTGCAGATTACGGCACACCCGCGCAGCAGGCATATTTTGCGGACGAAGGGTATCTTTTGAAAGTTCTGACGCTGTGCATGGGCATCGGCGGCAAGAAGCGCCGCAAGGACTTTGTGACGGCGAAACAGGCGATGGAGGAGATCGGGTACTTCTTCTCCGGGCGCACGCAGCGCGATGACTACCGCGTCGACGAGGCGACGCGCAATGCGATCCTCGACGGTTTTCTTACGACCTTTTCCATCGAAAACGACGCGCAGGTATGGTTTTCCAACGTCAAGGCGCTTGCCGGCTCGCTCGGCTTCGCCGCCGAGATGCGCGACTATAAGGCGAACCCCGCGGCGTATAAGGGCAGCGTCTCCGACGTTGCGGAAGTGCTGCGCATCGCCGTGACGGGCAGGGCGAATACCCCCGATCTTTGGACGATCATGCAGATCCTGGGGGATGCGCGCACGCGGGAGCGCATCCTGGCGGCGCGCGCGTAACGCGGATCAAGGAGAATACAATGAGCAGAGCGGACGAGATCTTTATTGCAAACTGCAAGGATATTTTGGAGAACGGGGTGTGGGATACCGACGCGAAGGTGCGTCCGCACTGGGAGGACGGCACGCCCGCGCACACCGTCAAAAAGTTCGGCATCGTCAACCGTTACGATCTGCAGGAGGAATTTCCCATCCAGACCATCCGTCGCTGCGCGTTCAAGTCGTGCGTCAAGGAACTGCTCTGGATCTGGCAGAAGAAGAGCAACAACATCCACGACCTTGACTCGCACATCTGGGATGCCTGGGCGGACGAGACGGGTTCCATCGGCAAGGCGTACGGCTATCAGCTCGCCAAGAAGGCGATCTATAAGGAAGGGGAGTTCGACCAGGTGGATCGGGTGCTGTACGACCTGAAACACAACCCCGCATCCCGCCGCATCCTCACCAATTTATACAACTTTGAAGATCTGCACGAGATGCACTTATATCCCTGCGCCTATTCGATGACTTTCAACGTCTCGGGAGATACCCTAAACGGCATCCTCAACCAGCGCTCCAACGATATGCTCACGGCAAACGGCTGGAACGTGACGCAGTATGCGGTGCTGCTCATCATGTTCGCGCAGGTGAGCGGTCTGAAGGCGGGCGAGCTTGTGCACGTCATCGCGGACGCACACCTCTACGACAGGCACATCCCCATCGTCAAAGAGGTCATCTCGCACACGCCGAAGCCCGCGCCCAGGCTCCTCGTCGATGAGAGCATCACCAACTTTTACGACTTCACGGCGGACAGCTTCCGCCTGGAAAATTATGAATACACGCCGATCACGGCGACCATCCCGGTGGCGATATGAGAGCGATCTTTCACGCAGACAGGCAGTGGGGCATCGGCAGGGGGAACGACCTCATGTTCCGCCTGCCGCTCGACATGAAATTTTTCCGCGAGACGACCGCGGGGAAGGTGGTCGTGATGGGGCTGAACACCCTGCGCTCCTTCCCGGGCGGCAAGCCGCTCAAAAACAGAACCAACATCGTGCTCTGCCCCGACGATGCGGGCGAGGGCGTCATCACCGTTCATTCGCCGGAGGAGCTGCTCGCCGAGGTCAAAAAGTATCCCGCAGAGGACGTGTTCGTCATCGGCGGGGCGAGCGTGTACCGCCTGCTCATTCCCTATTGCACCGAAGTGCTCGTCACCCGCGTGGATGCGGTGGGGGGCGCGGACACCTTCGTGCCCGATCTCGATGCGGACGCGAACTTCGCGCTCGTTTCCGAGAGCGCGCCCGTCGAGGACAACGGATACCGCATCCGCTTCTGTACCTATCAAAATCTGGCACCGATTCCCTTTTAATTGCCCCGCGGGGCAATTTTTTTCGCCATGGCGGGCGTTTTTTCTTGCGTATTGTGCCCAAAAGTATTAAAATATCACGTTGGACGAACATTTTTCAGAGGTATTTATGGTCAGAGAAGATTTAAGGAACATTGCGATCATCGCGCACGTCGACCACGGCAAGACGACGCTCGTCGATCAGATGCTCAAGCAGGCGGGCACCTTCCGCGAGAATCAGGTGGTGGAGGAGCGCGTCATGGACTCGGGCGCGCTCGAGCGCGAGCGCGGCATCACCATCCTCGCGAAGAACACCTCCGTACACTATAACGGCGTCAAGATCAACATCATCGATACGCCCGGCCACGCCGATTTCTCGGGCGAGGTGGAGCGCGTGCTCAAGATGGTCTCGGGCGTGCTCATCCTCGTGGACGCCGCCGAAGGCCCCATGCCGCAGACGCGCTTCGTCACGCAGAAGGCGCTCGAGATGGGCCTCAGGCTCATCATCGTCATCAATAAGATCGACCGCCCCGACGCGCGCATCAAGGAGGTCATCGACGAAGTGCTGGAGCTTCTGATGGATCTCGACGCATCGGACGACCAGCTCGAAAGTCCTTTCGTGTTCTGCTCGGGCAGAGAGGGAACGGCTTCCCTCGACGAAAATACGCCCGGAAAAGACCTTACGCCGCTGTTTGACACCATTCTCGCGCACTTCCCGCCCCTCGACATGGATGACAAGGGGCCGCTCCAGATCCTCGTCTCCTCCATCGATTACAACGACTATGTGGGCAGGATCGGCATCGGCAGGATCGAGCGCGGCGTCGCAAGGCAGGGCGCGGACGTCACGGTCTGCAACTACAACCATCCCGAAGTCAGCCGGCGCGGGAAGATCGTCAATCTCTATGAGATCGAGGGGCTCAACCGCGTCCCCTGCGAGAGCGCTTCGGCGGGCGACATCGTCTGTTTCTCGGGGCTGGAAAAGATCAACATCGGCGACACCGTCTGCGCGTCCGAGTGCGTAGAGCCGGTCGCCTTCGTCAAGATCTCCGAGCCGACGGTCGAGATGATCTTCTCCGTCAACGACTCGCCCTTCGCGGGCAAGGAGGGGAAATTCGTCACCAGCCGCCATTTGCGCGAGCGGCTGTACCGCGAACTTCTGCGCGACGTCTCCCTTCGCGTGGAGGACACCGATTCGACGGACGCCTTCCGCGTGAGCGGGCGCGGGGAGATGCATCTCTCCATCCTCATCGAGACGATGCGCCGCGAGGGATATGAGTTTCAGGTAAGTTCTCCCAAGGTGCTCTATAAGGAGATCGACGGCGTAAAGTACGAGCCGATCGAGCGCCTCATCGTCGACGTTCCGGGAGACAACACCGGCCCCGTGTTCCAGAGCATGGGGGAGAGAAAGGGCGAGCTTGTGCATATGAATGCGATCGGCTCGCGGATGCGCCTCGAGTTTCTCGTTCCCGCGCGCGGACTGTTCGGCTACAAGAGCGAGTTTCTGACGGATACCAAGGGCGAGGGTGTCATGAGTTCGGTGTTCTTTGAATACCAGCCCTACAAGGGGGAGATCGCCCGCCGTTCGACGGGATCGCTCGTCGCCTTCGAAACGGGCGAGGCGGTCACCTACGGCCTCTTCAACGCACAGGGGCGCGGGATGCTGTTCATCGATCCCGGTACGCCCGTCTACGAGGGGATGGTGGTCGGGTGCTCCCCGAAAGACGAGGATATCAACGTCAACGTCTGCAAGACCAAGCATCTCACCAACACGCGTTCCTCCTCCTCGGATGACGCGCTCCGTCTCATCCCGCCCAAGCACATGAGTCTCGAGGAGGCGCTCGAGTTCATCGGCGACGACGAGCTGCTCGAAGTCACGCCCCTCAACATCCGCATCCGCAAACGCATCCTGGACAGCGAATTGCGCGCAAAAGCGCGTGCAAAGGCGAAATTACAGTAACTTTGCAGAGTATTATGTCAGACATAATAGTATGACAAAACAAAAAATCCTGCCCTTCGGCGGGATTTTTTCGTTCAGACAAGCATAGAGTAGAGTATGCAGAGCGAACAGAGACAGAGCATTCTCACCCTGGAAAATCAGAATAAGCTCACCTTTTCGGGTGTGGAGCGCGTGGATGCTTTTTCCGACCGGGCGATCGTACTCACCGTGAACGGAAAGCGCGTGCGCATCGAGGGGAGCAAGCTGAAGGTGCTTTCCTTTTCGGAGGGGAGCGGCGCGTTTTCCGCCTGCGGCTGCGTGGAGAGCGTGCGCTTCTCGCAGGGCGGGAAGGGGGTCGCGCGCATCTTCCGATGAATGCGCCCGATCAGTTCTATGTCTTTCTCGTCGCCGCCTCGTGCGGCGCGGCGGGCGGGCTGATCTATGACGCCGTCTGCCTTTTGCGCACGCCGGCCGCGCCCCGTTTTGTTGTCGCCGCGACGGACGTTGTGTGCGGCGCACTCTTTGCCGCGCTCTGGCTCGCGGTGTTTTCGGGGCTGGGGCTTCCGGGGCTGCGCGCCTTCCATCTCCTCGCCGCTCTTGCGGGTTTTGCGCTGTATCGGAAAAGTCTGCATAAAATTGTTGCATTTTTCGGAAAAAAGCTATATAATGGGGTAAATCAACTACGAAGGGGACGAAAAAAATGTCCGGAAGAAGGGGTGAAGGTCTCACCGAAGAAAAAATGAGGAGGATCGCATCGGGGGCGACGGCGGCGTGCGTGCTGCTCATTCTCTTCCTCGTCATCATTCTCATTGTTCAGTTCGTGCAGATCGGCATCGCCAACCGCCGCAGCGCCGAATACGACGCCGCGATCGAACATTACGAACAGCTCCTGGAGAGCGGGGAGATCACGCTCGAGACGCTGCAGGCGGAGGAGACGCTGCGCGAGCTTGCCATCCAGAACGGCTGGAAGTTCCCCGACTGAGAGGGATCATGAAATACGCTGTCATCGATATCGGTTCCAATTCCGTTCGCCTGATGCTTTGGGCGGACGGTACTTTGTATAAAAAGGTCTGTACGACCCGCCTCGCCGAAGGGCTTGCCGCGAGCGGGTCGCTCAGCGAGGCGGCGATGGAGCGCACGGCGCGCGCCGTCGCCGATTTTTGTACGGAGGGCAGACGGGAAGGCGCGCAGGTGCTCGCCTTTGCGACTGCCGCGGTGCGTTCCTCCTCCAACGGCGGAACGTTCTGTGCGCGCGTCAAGGCGCTGACGGGCGTCGACGTCGACGTCATCGGCGGAGAAGAGGAGGCGCGGCTCGGGATGTTCGGCGCGCTCGGCGATCAAAAAGACGGCATCGTCATCGACATCGGCGGCGCCAGCACCGAGGTGTGCTGCCGCGAGTTCGGCGTCGTGCAGTACCAGAAGAGTCTCCCCGTCGGCGCGGTGAGCATTCTCGAGACGTGCGGACAGAGCATCGGCATGATCGATGCCTATGTGCGTGCGATGGCAGATCGTCTGCCCGTCCGCATCCCGCACTTCGACAATCGCTATGCCATCGGCGGAACGGCATCCACCCTTGCTTCCATGAGCCTTGAGCTGCCCGCATACGACGCGGCAAAACTCAATCACACCGAACTCACCCGCGAATGGCTGATGGAAGTCGCCATTCGCCTCAATCTGACGCCCGTCGAGCAGCGCAAGAACATCCGCGGGATGGATCCGCGCCGCGCGGACGTCATTCTCGGATCGACCATGCTGCTCGCCGCGATCATGCAGAAACTCCGGCTCGACAGCGTGTTTTTCTCGGACGCGGACAACCTTGAAGGGTATCTCGCGGCGCGGGGGTTGGCATGAAGCTGTCTGCGCGCACCGCTGCCGCGGCGGGCTGGGCGCTGTTCGGGTGTGCCGTCGTTGCCTTCGCTGCCATGGCGGGGCTGGAGATCGCAGCGTCGCAGGACAAGCTCGCCGCCGTCTTTCTCTGTCTCGGCGCCCTCGCCGCAACGGCATTGCTGCGTCTGCCGGACGCCTTGCATGAGACGGGGCATCTGCTGTTCGGCGTATGCGCGGGACTGCGCGTTCTCGAGGTGCGCATCGGCTGGCTGTGTTTTGACAAGACGGGCGTGCGCTTTGCCGCCGGGAAGGGCGCGGGCGAAACGCGCCTTACGCTCAGGCACGAACGCGGCGCGCGGGCACGGCTCTTTGCCGCGGCGCTGGGCGGGCCGCTGCTTGCCGCTGTCGCGGGCGTCGCGCTGCTGCTGGCATGGGGGATGTCTGCCGCCCATCCGGCGCTCACGTTCTTTGCGCTGACGGCGCCCTTTTTGCTGCAGGAAGCGCTCTTTGCGTGCGTGCCCGCCGAGCTTCCGGACGGTGCGACGGACGGGCTGACGCTCGCCGAACTCGCCTCCAAAACGGGGGAGGCGGAGGTCGCCCTTCGCGTGATGACGGCGCAGCTGCAGCTTGAGCGCGATCCGAATGCCGAGCTGCCGTACGAACTGCTCTTCGGCGCGCCCGTCGTGCGGGAGGATTCGCCCGCCTTTTTGGAGCTTCTGCGGCTGCAGCGGGAATATCTGCTCGCCCACGGCGAACGTGCGGAGGCGGAGCGCATCGGCGCGCGCCTGCAGGCGATCGTGCAGGAGCAGGGCGGCTGAAAAAGGGCAGAAAAAAACTGCCCGCAGGCAGTTGCGACGGTACGCAAAAAAACCGTGATTCCGAAGCCTGAGGCAATGTTCGCGCGAGGGGAGGGGAAGGCGGCAAAGATGCGTACATGAAGTTGTGGGCCGCGTCAGTCCGCGCGTTCGTTCAGACCGAGCAGATAATCTGCCGAGACGTTGAAGTAACGTGCGACTTTTGCAATGTTTCCGGCAGTCGGGTCGCTCTTGTTGGTCTCCCAATAGCAGATGATCCCGAGACTGACGTTGAGGTCTTTTGCAACGGTCGCCTGTGAGAGGCCGCGTTCTTTTCTGAGTTCGATAAGGCGTTCTGCAAATATTTTCATAGTTCCATTATACTTTATTTCGGCAAAATATGCAAGTTTTTTGTGAGCGTAATTTACACGCGATATATCTTTTTTCTCATTTTTTTGCGCCGAATGCGGCGGGAGGGGTTCTCTGATGCAAAAACCTGTCCGGGTGCTCTTCGTGTGCCACGGGAACATCTGCCGTTCGCCGATGGCGGAGAGCTGTTTTACCCGTCTCGTCGAGGAGGCGGGGCTTTCGGATGCCTTCGTCATTTCCTCGGCGGCGACGCATCCCGATGAGCTGGGCAATCCGCCGCATCGCGGCACGCGCGAAAAACTCGCTCGCGAGGGGATCGCGCTCGTGCCGCACCGCGCCCGCCTTCTGACGCGCGGCGACGGCGATCGGTACGACTATATTCTCGGCATGGACGAGGAGAATGCCCGCCATATGCGCAGGATCCTCGGCGACTGCCGCGCGCAGGTCGCGCTGCTGCTCGACTTTACCGATCGCCCGCGCGCCATTGCCGACCCGTGGTACACGGGCAATTTCGATGAGACTTTTTCCGATATCTGCGAAGGCTGCAATGCCTTTCTGAACAAACTGCGCAGGGAGAATATCGTATGACAAAACTGACGGCGCTTCCGCTCGGGAGCATCCGCGCGGAGGATGAATACCTCAAAAACGCGCTTGCGCGCGAGGCGGAGTACCTTCTCTCCCTCGACGTCGGGCGGCTGCTCGCGGGATTTTACGAGAACGCGGGGATGCCATCGCCCTATGTCCGTTACGGCGGCTGGGAGAGCCTGCTCATCGGCGGGCACACGTTGGGACACTACCTCTCCGCCGTCGCGCAGGCGTCGCGCAACGCGGGGCTTGACGCAGCGACGCGCGAAAAATTCCGGAGCCGCGTGCTTCGCATTTCCGACGCGCTTGCGGTGTGCGGCGCGAAGCGGGGCGGGCTTGTCTGGGGTGCGCCCGCCTGTGAGGGCGGGATCGAGGCGCAGTTCGACAACGTGGAGCGCGGAGAGACCAACATCATGACGCAGGCGTGGGTGCCGTGGTACACGCTGCACAAGATTCTCGCGGGGCTGATCGACGCCTATGACGCGACGGGCGCGCCCTCCGCGCTCTCGGCGGCGTCCGCACTCGGCGATTGGGCGTCAAAGCGCGCGCTCGGCTGGGATAACGCCACGCGGGACAGGGTTTTATCGGTGGAATACGGCGGCATGAACGACTGTTTGTATGAGCTTTACGCCCGTACGGGGAACGCCGACCATGCCCGCGCCGCGCACGTCTTTGATGAGGAACCGCTCTTCGACCTCATTCTGACGGAGGGGAAGGACGTCCTCAAAGACCGCCACGCGAACACGACCATCCCTAAAATTCTGGGCGCCCTCAAGCGCTATCTCATCCTGCACGGCAGGCAGCTTGACGGCGAATGTGTGGACGCGTCGCGCTACCTGCGCGTCGCGCAGGCGTTCTTTCGGATGGTGGTCGAGCGGCACACCTATGTGACGGGCGGCAACTCCGAGTGGGAGCATTTCGGCGCCGACTACGTTCTCGACGCGGAGCGCACCAACTGCAACTGTGAGACGTGCAATGTCTACAATATGCTCAAGCTTGCGCGGCTGTTGTTCTGCGTGACGGGGGAGAAGGGTTACACCGACTACTACGACAATGCGTTCACCAATTCCATCCTCTCGTCGCAGAATCCCGAGACGGGGATGACGACCTATTTTCAGCCGATGGCGGGCGGTTTTTTCAAGGTGTTCTCCCGCCCGTACGACAAGTTCTGGTGCTGCACGGGAAGCGGCATGGAGAGCTTTACCAAGCTGTGTGACAGCGCGATATATGCCTGCGGGTGCGACTTTTATCTCGAGCAGTACCTCTCGATGGAGATGGAATACGGCGGATGCGCCCTGCGCGTGCGCTGCAATTTCCCGCTGGAGGACAGCGCGGAGGTGCGCGTTGTGCGCGCGGAGGGGGAATTCACGCTCTTTTTGCGCGTGCCCGATTGGGCGGAGGGCGCGCTCTCTCTCGAAAAAAATGGCACGGGTCAGACTTTTACACAGGAAAACGGGCATATTGCAGTGCGCGTGCGGCAGGGAGATGTGCTGCGGCTGACCATTCCCGTCGGCGTGCGGCTGCACGGATTGCCGGACGCGGAGGACGTCTTCGCCTTCACATATGGCGGCAAGGTGCTCTCCGCCGATCTCGGCAGCGAGGAGATGACGGAGACGGAGACGGGGGTGGAGGTCACCATTCCCGCCCGCCGCAGGCTTGCCTCCGAGCGCATCTATTTTGACGACGTGAAGGATGTCGTCGCGCATCCGGAGCGTTATCTCGTGCGCGAGGGCGATAAGTTCCGTCTGCGGGGCGGGGATGTCGGATATTCTTTCGGACTGCACTATCGCCGCTATCGTGAGCGCTATGCCATCTATTTCAGGCTGCGCGGCGGCGCGCGCGAGGCGGAGGAAGAAGTCCGTACGCCCGTCGACGTCGTGCAACCCGGCTACGGGCAGTATGAGACCGACGCTCTGCACGCATTGCGCGATGAAAATACCGTCTCGGTGACTTCGGACGGCACCTGCCGCTTCGCGCGGGCGGGCGGCTGGTTTGAATACGATCTGCGCGTCAATCCGGAGGCACAGAATACGCTCCGCATCCGCCTGCGGCGGGCGGACAACGGAAAACCGCTCACGATCTCGGTGGGCGGCGCGGTGCTTTGGCAGGGGCGGCTGAACGACACGATGGGCGACGATCTCTATCTGCGCAGCTTTGCCGTCGGG
>CALVWN010000036.1 GCA_944367415.1 uncultured Clostridia bacterium
AGCACGCCGTCGCACTTCTCGCGCGTCAGACGGTGAACGCCGCTATCCTCGCCGCCCACGACAAGCCCCACTTTGCCCGTCAGCTTTTTGTCGTAAATGCTCTCGCCGCCCGCCTCGAGCGCATACACCCAGTAACCGTTTTTCTGCAGCTCCTCGACGGCGCGGTTGACGGAGGGCACTTTGGCGACCTTGATATGCTCCGCCGCCCCCGCCGAGATGCGGATGACCGCCTCGGTGACCGTCGCACCCTTGGCGGCGGGAATGACCACGCCGCTCGCGCCCGCACACTCCGCCACACGCAGGATGCTGCCGAGATTGTGTACGTCCTCGATGCCGTCGCACAGCACGATGAGGCCGTCCTCCTGCGTGAACAGCTCGTCGAGCGCCGCGTACTCGAACGCCGTCGTCACGGCGATGACCCCCTGATGGCGGCCCGTCACGCTCTCCTTGTCGAGCACAGCGCGGTCAACGAACTGCACCCGCACGCCCCGGCGGCGCGCCTCGGCGAAGATCTTGCCGAGCGTACCCTGCGCGCCCTTTTCGAGCATGATCTTCTCGATGGTCTTGTCCGTTTTTAATAGTTCCAACACGGCATTTCTGCCCTCTGTCTTCATACTTCTTCCTCGCAAAAGAATAATTCCCCGATGCGCGCCGCCTGTCCCGTCAGATAGAGATAGCCGATGAGCGCCTCGAACCCCGTCGAGCGCACATATTCGCCCACCGACGCATTCTTGCTGCGGGTGGGCTTTTTGGCGTTTCTGCCACGGCGGAACACGTCCGCCTCCTCCTCGGTGAGGCGGGGCAGGATGCGCTCGAGCGCCGCGCTCTGTCCGTGCGCGGAGACCTGTTCGGACGCGCGCCGGTTGAGCGCGCCCGTCCGCTCTCCGGAAGAGAGCGCGAGCCGCTGGCGCACGCACAGCGTATAGACCGCGTCCCCCACAAAGGCGAGGACGATGGGATTCATGAGTTTTGCCCGCTGCGGCGGGATGGGTTCATCCGGTAAAAACATCTTCAGGATTATACCATATTTGCGGCAAATTGACAAGTGTTGTGGAAAAGTTTTCGCGCGGGCGCAGGATTTCCGTAAAAATTTTCCCGCCCCGTTGCATTTTCGGGCAAAGCATGGTATGATAGAGAAAAAAACAGGAGAACAGCATGAACTATCGCAATCTCGGAAAATGGGGACTCAAAGTGAGCGAGGTCGCCCTCGGGAGCTGGGTGACCGACCTTGCGGGCACGGAGGCGGAAAAGACCGCGCAATCGACCGTCAACGCCGCCTTTGACGCGGGCGTCAACTTCTTCGACTGCGCCGACGCCTATTCGGGCGGTGCCGCGGAGCGCTTCCTCGGAAAGGCATTGAAGCAGCACAGCCGCAACGAATACGTCGTCTCCTCCAAGGTGTTCTTCCCGATGGGACGGGGCGCGAACGATTGGGGGCTGTCGAGAAAACACATCATCGAACAGCTCGACAAGACGCTCAAAAATATGCAGCTCGACTATCTCGATCTGTATTTCTGCCACAGGTTCGATCCCACCACGCCCATCGAGGAGACCATGCAGGTGCTCTCCGACCTCGTCGCGGCGGGCAAGATCCTCTACTACGGCGTGTCCGAGTGGTCGCCCGTGCAGATCACCGAGGCGGTCGCCGTCACGAAGGAATATCATTTAAGGCCTCTCTCCGTCATCCAGCCCGAGTACAACATGGTCGATCGCTACATCGAGGACGAGATCATCGGCATCTGCGAAAAAAACGGCATCGGCATCACGACGTTCTCCCCGCTCGCGCAGGGACTGCTGACGGGCAAATACCGCAAGGGCGCCCCCATCCCCGCAGGCTCGCGGGCGACCTGGCAGGCGGACAGACAGATCAACAATCTCTTAACGGAGGAAAACCTTGACAAGGTGGAGCGCCTCCTGCCCGTCGCGGAGCGCGTGGGCGTCCCCCTCTCCGTGCTCGCCCTCGCGTGGATCCTGCGCAAAAAGCAGGTGACCTCCGTCATCACGGGCGCGAGCAAGCCCGCCCAGCTCGAGACGAACGTGAAGGCGAGCGGGCTTGTCCTTCCGCAGGACGTGCTCGACGAGATCGACGCCATTCTGGACTATCACCCCTTCTTCCGCAAGATCGGGTAAACAAAGGAGGATACCATGCAATTTCAGGAAGTTTTGAAGCGCCGCGTCTCCACGCGGGATTTTGAAGCGCGCGCCCTCCCGGAAGGCGCGGTGAAGGCGCTGCTCGACGCCGCGCTCTATGCGCCCGTCGGGATGCACCGCTATGAGACACTCCACCTCTCCGTCATCACGGACAAAAGCGTCTTGGAGCGCATCCGCCAATGCGCCGTCCGCGCCTCGGGCAACGAAAACGCCGATGCCCTGCACGGCGCGCCCCTGCTCATCGTCGTCTCCACCTCGCCGGAAGGCGGCATCGGCGCGCTCAACGTCTCCTGCCTCATCGAGAATATGCTGCTCGCGGCGACCGATCTGGGGCTGGGAAATCTCTATGTGCGCGGCGTCATCACGGAGGCGGCAAAGGACGCCGCCCTCGTCGGCGACATGAAAGTTCCCGCGGGATTCACCCCCGTGGCGAGCGTCGCGGTCGGCTATGCAAAGAGCGAACCCGCCCCGCGCGAGACCCCCAAAAACGATGTGACGAAGATCGACTTCGTCGGCTGAAACGGAAAACAGAATGCCGTCGGCACCGGGTGCCGACGGCATTTTTTATTCGACGGTGACGGACTTGGCGAGGTTGCGCGGCTTGTCGGGATCGTTGCCGCACGCGAGCGCGACGTGATAGGCGAGCAGCTGCAGCGGAATGACGGAGAGCATGGGCGAAAACGCGGGATCACACCGCGGGATGAGGGCGCAGGCGGTGACCTCGCGGGCGCGCGCAAGCGCCTCGAAGGGCGTGACGAGAAAGACGGGCGCGCCCCGCGCGTACACCTCGTGGACGGCGTTCATCGTCCTGTCGGCAAGCGCCTCGTCGCAGACGACGGCGACGACGGGCGTACGGCCGTCGACGAGGGCGAGCGTGCCGTGCTTGAGCTCTCCCGCGGCATATCCTTCGCTCGGCAGATAGCTGATCTCCTTGAGCTTGAGGCTCCCCTCGAGCGCGGCGCAGCGGTCTGCTCCCCGCCCCAGAAAGAACACGCTGCGCGCCTCACAAAAGAGGGGCACCCACGCCTCAACGGCGGCGCTGCGCGCGAGCGTCTCCGCGGCGAGAACGGCAAGCCCCGCAAGCGACGGCGCGGGCAGATTTCTCCCCTTCGCGAGCTGTGTGCAGAGAACGTAGAGCGCCGCAAGCTGTGCCTGGAAACTCTTGGTCGCGGCGACGGCGACCTCCCGCCCCGCGCGCGTCGGAAGGACAAAATCGGCGGCGCGCTCGAGCGAGCTGCGGGCGACGTTGGTGACGGCAAGCACCCGGCAGCCGCGCGCCTTCGCCGCCTGCGCGGCAGCGAGCGTATCGGCGGTCTCCCCGCTCTGGCTGACGGCGATCGTCAGCGTATGCGGCATGGCGACGGGCTGCAGGTCGCGGTATTCGCTTGCGGAAAATACCTCCGTCCGGATGTGCGCAATGCGCTCTGCGGCATACTGAAAGCACAATCCGCTGTGATATGCCGTGCCGCAGGCGACAATATCGAGGTACTCTGTCTGACATAGTACCTCGCAAAGTTGCGAATTTATGTGCTTTTCTGCCTCAAAAAGCGTCTTTTCGATCGCAGAAGGCGCTTCCGCGATCTCCTTTCGCATGAAGTGAGGGTACTCCCCTTTTCCGGGCAAGGCCTCCTCGTCTCCGAGCGAAAAGAAGGTGCGCCGCACGGGGTGCAGATGCGCGTCGAACACCTCGGCGCCCTCTCGGGTGAGCCGCGCGAACTCCCCGTCCTCCAGCACGCAGCCCTGCCGCCCCGGTGCTGCGACGGCGCCGATGTCGCTCGCGGCGAACGCACCGTCCTCCCCCTTCGCGACGATGAGCGGACTGCGCATCCGCGCGCAGACGACCTCCTCTCTCCCCTCGCACAGCACCGCAAACGCATAGGATCCGGAAAGCCGTCCGCACGCCCGCCGCACGGCGCGCAGCAGATCGTTCTCCTCTTGGTACAGCCCGTCGATGAGATGCGCGGCGACCTCGCTGTCGGTGTCCGAAGAAAAGCGCTCACCGCGCGCGAGGCACTCTCTGCGCAGCGCGTCGGCGTTCTCGATGATGCCGTTGTGAACAAGGCAGATCCTGCCGTAGCGATGGGGATGCGCGTTGCGCTCGGAGGGCGCGCCGTGCGTTGCCCAACGGGTATGACCGATGCCCGCGTTCCCCGCAAGCGTCCGCGCAGGCTCCAGCGCCTCGACGCGCCCCTGCCGCTTGAACACCTCGAGCTTTCCGTCAAAGAGGAGGGCGACGCCGGCGCAGTCATAGCCGCGGTATTCGAGTTTTTTCAGGCCGTCGAGCAGAACGGGCGCGGCACGTTTTTTTCCGATGTATGCGACGATGCCGCACATCAGAGCGCCTCCCGCGCCGCAAGCACGGCGCGCACGGCCTGTTCCGCCGCTTCCTCGGCGGCGCGTTCCTCGCCCTCCGCGAGAATGCGCACGAGCGGCTCCGTTCCGGACGGACGCACGATCATGCGAACGCCATGCGCCTCCGCCTCCGCGACGGCGCGCGCGACTTCCCCGCTTGCGACAAGCTCCGCGCCGTTTGCGGCGGGAACGGTGCGCGTGCGCTGCGGAAGGGGCCGGTAGCCGCGCAGCAGAACGGAGAGCGGGCACTTGCGCTCCACCATGATCTCAGCGATCTTGAGCGCGGTCAGGATGCCGTCCCCCGTCGTCGCATAGCGGCGGAACACGATGTGTCCGGAGGGTTCGCCGCCCAGCATACTCCCCCGCCGCGCCATCTCCTCGGCGACGAACTTATCCCCCACCTGCGTGCAATGCACTGCGACCCCCAAGCGCCCGAGGGCGCGCGTGAGACCGCCGTTGGAGACCACCGTCGTCACGACCCCGGCGCCCTGCTCGCCGCGCTCCGCAAGCTCCTTCGCGCAGACGTAGAGGATACCGTTTCCGTCCACGATCTCCCCGCGTTCGTCGACGGCGATACAGCGGTCGGCATCGCCGTCGAAGGCGAAGCCCGCGTCAAGACGGTGCAGCCGCACGAGTTCGGCAAGCCCTTCGGGATGCGTGGAGCCGCAGTCTGCGTTGATGTTGGTGCCGTCCGGCGTCCTGCCGATGCACCACACCTGCGCGCCGAGCGCGTCAAACACCGTCTTGGCTAACGCCCAGGCGCTTCCGTTTGCGCAGTCAAGCCCCACTCTCAGGCCGCGGAAGGAGGCACGCGGCACCGACAGAAGATAGGCGAGATAGCGGTTTCTGCCCGCCACGAAGTCGATGGTGCGCCCCATCTCCTCCCCCGTCGCAAGCGGCAGCGTTCCCCCGTCCAGGTAGTCCTCGACGAGAGCAAGCTCCCCGTCGGGCAGTTTCTCGCCGTCAGCGCCGAACAGCTTCAGGCCGTTGTCGGAGAAGACGTTGTGGCTCGCCGAGATCATCACGCCGCAGTCGAATCCCTCCGTGCGCACGACGAAGGAGACGGAGGGCGTCGTCGTGACGTGCAGAAGATAGACGTCCGCGCCCGACGCCGCGGCGCCCGCCGCAAGGGCATATTCAAAGCAATAGGAGGAGCGGCGCGTATCCTTCCCGACCGCGATGCGCGCCCGTCCGCCCCGCGCAAAATGACGCCCCAAAAACCGCCCCACGCGAAAGGCGTGGATGGCGGTGAGCGTCTCGTTCGCCCGGCCGCGAAAACCGTCCGTTCCGAAGTATTTCATAGCACCTCCCCGCGCGGCAGCGCATTGCCATCCTATGCCGCCCGCAGCGGGAATGGTGCATCATCCGAGGTATTTGTCCGCTCCCGTGTGCTTGATCGTCTCGCGGCTTCTGCCGATGCAGAAATCGCCGTCCGCGAGGTCGCACGTCAGCGTCGTTCCCGCCGCGAGAAAACACCCCTTCCCCACGCGCACGGGCGCGACGAGATTGCAGTTGCTCCCCAAAAACGCGCCGTCGCCGACGACGGAGCGATGCTTGTGCCGCCCGTCATAGTTGACGAACACGACCCCGCACCCCACGTTGACGTTCTCGCCGAGATCGGCGTCGCCGACATAGGCGAGGTGTGTGATCTTGCAGCCGCTGCCGATGCAGGCGTTCTTGCACTCGACGAAGGCGCCGATGCGCACGCCGTCGCCGATCCGGGTTCCCGGGCGCAGCGAAGCAAACGGGCCGACCTTACACCCCGCCCCCACGCGCGAGGAGAGGATGCGGCTGCTCTCAACGATGCTCTCCGCTCCCACAACGGCGTCCTCCAAATAGCTGTCTCCCGCGATGACGGCATTTTCGCCGATCTCGCACGCGCCGCGCAGAACGGCGCCCCTGCGCACGATCGCCCCGCCGCGCACCTTCACCGTCACATCCACCCGGGCGCCCTCTTCGACCAGAGCGCCTGCCTGCGCACACGCGAGCGCGCTCTCGCGGAAGGCGCGCAGCCGCATGGCGGGATAATCGGCGAGGGAAAAAAGCCCCTCGTCGGGGTCGCTCCCCTCCGAAAAACTCCCGCCCCGCTCCAAAAAACCGCCGCGAAAGCGCAGGCTGCCCGGATGCGCCGCCAAAAACGCGGCGAGCTTCTCCCGCGTCAGGAAGGGAAAGACGGGATAGAGCACGATTTTTTCGCCCGGAGGCGGCGCACATTCCGGCGTCTCGGCGCCGAGCAGGCGCTGCATCCGCGCAAGCACGCTCTCGCCCGCCAGGTCGAGCGCATAGCTCTTTTCGCCGCGAAAGGTAAAAAACGCACGTCTGACAAGATAAACTTTCATCCCGACAGTATATGAAAGCGCCGCGCCCGATGAGAACGGGCGCGGCGCAAAGAAACAAAAGAATCACAAATTTTCATGCAGCTGCGCGCGGCGTACGGCAAGAAGATACGCCCGGTACTCCGCTTCGCGCCGCTCCGAAAGCGCGCGATTCGGCTCAAAAAGCTGTCCCGCACGGCGATATAAGCCGAGTGAAGCGACATCGGTCAATCCGAGCGAGAGCGCGCAGAGCATGGCGGCTCCCAGCGCGGTGCTCTCGCGTTCGGAGGGCCTGTCCACCGCCGCGCCGAGCACGTCCGCCTGGTACTGCATGAGAAAGTTGTTCGCCGAAGCGCCGCCGTCGCAGCGAACGGCGGAGATGGCGACCCCCTCCGCACGGATGCAGTCAATGAGTTCGCGCGCCTCGAACGCGATGCTCTCGAGCACGGCGCGCACGAGATGCGCTCGCGTCGTACCGCGCGTGATGCCGCAGAACATCGCCCGCGCCTCCGCGTCCCAGTGGGGTGCGCCCAATCCCGTGAAGGCGGGCACAAAGACGACGCCGCCGCTGTCCTCCACGCTCGTCGCGATCTGCTCGGTCTGCTCCGCCGTCTGAATGATGTCAAGCTCGTCGCGCAGCCACTTGATCCCGCTGCCCGCATGAAAGGCGCTCCCCTCGAGCGCGTACGACGTGCGCTTTCCGACGCGGTAACCGATCGTCGTCAGAAGCCCTCGCCCGGAGACGACCGCCTCCTCCCCCGTCGAGAAGAGCAGAAACAGCCCCGTTCCATAGGTGATCTTGCCGTCTCCCGGATGCAGACACCCCTGTCCGACAAGCGCCGCCTGCTGATCGCCAGCAAGCCCCGCAATGGGTAAAACCCAATCCCGCAGGCACATTTCTCCGAAACGCGCGTCGCAGTCGCGCACCTCCGGGAGGATGGAACGCGGGATCTGAAAACGCGCGAGCAGGTCATCGTCCCAATCGAGCGTATGGATATTGAAGAGCATCGTGCGCGAAGCGTTCGTCACATCCGTCACGAAGGAGCGCCCCTGCGTGAATTTAAAGATGAGATAGCTGTCCACCGTTCCGGCACACAGTTTCCCCTGCGCGAGCAGATCGCGCGCGGCGGGGATATGTTCGAGATCCCAGACGATCTTGCTCGCCGAAAAATAGGCGTCGGGAACAAGCCCCGTGCGTGCGGCGACGAGGCGCTTTGTCTCCTCGTCGAGGGCGGCGCACCACGCGCTCGTGCGGCGGCACTGCCATCCGATCCAGGGCAGACGGGTTCGCCCGTCTCGCGGTTCCACAGCACCGTCGTCTCGCGCTGGTTGGTAAAACCCACACCCGCGACCGTTTTTCCCGCCGCAAAACGCAGACAGTCGTTGAGAACGTACGCCGATTTGTAATAGATCTCGTCGGCGTCCTGCTCCACCCAGCCGGGCTGCGGAAAGCGCTGTTCCACCTCCTGCTGCGCGCGATAGACAAAACGGCGCGCCGCCATGTCGTAGACGAATGCACGCACGCTCGTCGTGCCCGCATCCAACGCGATGAGATAGGTCTCGCGTGCCATATCATGCCTCCTTGAAACAAGAAATGCCGCCCGTGCGTTCGGGCGGCTTCGCTCAGACGAGCGAAAGGATCCTGCGATAGATCTCGGTATCCGAGTCGAGGAAGGTGTTGAAGATGACGTGCAATTTTACGTCGGAATGGCGCATCTTCCAGCGCAGCACCGCCCCCGTGGCGATCTCCGCCGCCTCCGCCTGCGGAAAGCTGAACACGCCCGTGGAGATACAGCAGAAGGCGACCGACGCAAGCCCCGCTTCCGCGGCAAGATCGAGGCATGCCTGATAGCAGGAGCGCAACATGGCGCGGTCGTTTTCCGTCACCTCCCGCCGCACCATCGGCCCCACCGTGTGCAGAACGTACTTCGAAGGCAGGTTATAAGCGCGCGTCAGTTTACAGTCGCCGCAGTCCTCCTCGTGCCCCTGCGCCGCGATGAGTTTGGCGCAGTCGTCGCGCAGCTGCATCCCGGCAGCCGAATGGATGACGTTGTCGATGCAGTTGTGATTGGGCAGAAAGCATCCCAGAAGCCCCTTGTTGGCGGCATTGACGATGCCGTCCGCCGCAAGGCGCCTGATGTCGCCCTGCCAGAGAGAGATGCCGTTCTTCTGTCCGAGGCTCTCGGGCGAGACAATGCCGCGCTCGAGCGATTCCGTCCAGAAAAGTCTGTCCTGCACGGCGATCATCTCCGCAGGGAGCGGGTGCGCGGGACGCTCGTTCATATAGGCGCGCACGAGCGCGCGCTTTTTTTCCGTCGTCGCGCTGAACGCCGCGATCATGCCGCGTTCACGCAGCAGCCATTTGAGGAGCGTTTCCGTCGCCTCCCGTTTCCCCTCCGCGTCGAGCGGCTCCGGCCGCCCGTAGGGCGTGAGGCTAATCACCGATCTCATCTGCTCGAGTGTCACTTTGCAAGCTCCTTATTGTAATTGATGAGGCAGCCGTCGAGAAGGATGCGCCGCTCCTCCTGCGTGAGCGCGCCCGTCTCCAGCACGATGTCGCGCGTCTTTCCGCGCGAGATGACGGTCGCGACGAACCGCTCTTCGCCCGCAGCGATCCCCTCCGCAATGTCCGGGATGTACAGATAGTCGCCCACCCTGACCCCCGCCTGCTTGCAGGTGAAGGGAAGCATCCCCCAGTTGATGAGGTTGGAGCGGTAGCGCTTGGTGGCGTACTCCTTGCAGATGTTTGCGACGCCGCCCAGCACGCGCTGACAGGACGCCGCCTGTTCGCGCGCCGAACCGTCGCCCGGCTTGTTGGAGACGACGACGCTGCCGTAGATCGTTCCCTCGCCCGGCACAAAGTCCCCCAGCTCGCGCAGCACCTTTTCGGGAAGCGCGCCCGTCTTGCGGCGCTCCGCCTCGTCTGCGGCGACCGCCTTGGCGCGCCCGACGTAGGCAGGATCCTTGCGCGAGAGCGCAAACTCCGCCAGCTTCATGGGATTGGAGCGGTAGGAGGAAGTCTCCCCCGAGGGAATGAGTTCGTCCGTCGTCGTGACCGCGTCGTGCAGCACGGAGACCACCTTCATCAGAAGATGCTTTCCGAGTGCGATCTGTTCGGGCCAGTCGGCGATGTTGGGGCCGTAGACGAGTTCGACGTCCGGCTGCGGGTTGCCGATGCCGTGATAGACGCGGTTTTCGTAAATTTTACCGTCGTAATGATACTTTTTGACGCGCTTGTTGTATGCATAGTCGAGCGCCGACGTGAGCACGCCGCCGTTTGCCGCCGTCGCTGCAATGGAACGCGCGTCCATGAGGGCGACCGCCGCGAGCTGTCCCTGCGCGGGCTTGCTGCCCTCGCGGTTTTCAAAGTTGCGCGTCGTATGGCGCACGGAAAGTCCGTTGTTGGCGGGAACGTCTCCCGCGCCGAAGCAGGGGCCGCAGAAAGCCGTCTTGACGACGGCGCCCGCCTCCATGAGCGCGGACGTATAGCCCGCGTCCGTGAGCGCCTTGTAAACGGGTTGGGAGGCGGGATAGACGGAGAGCGAAAATTCGCCCGTGCCGATGCTCTTGCCGCGCAGGATCTCTGCCGCCTCGGCGACGTTCTCGTAGCCGCCGCCCGCGCACCCGACGATGACGCCCTGCGTGACATACACTTTGCCGTCCTTCACTTTGTCGGTGAGCGTGAAGCTGTCATCCCCCTTGATCTTTCTGCCCTGTTCCTCCGCCGCCCGCAGAAGCTCGACGGGATGTTCGAGGAACTCGCGGATGGTGTAGGCATTGGAGGGATGGAAGGGCAGCGCGATCATCGGCTCGACGCGGGAGAGATCGATGATGACCGCACCGTCGTAGTAGGCGGGCTGCGCCGCCTTCATCTCGGCATAGTCCCCCTCTCTGCCGTGTTCTTTGAGGTACTCGCGCGTCTTTTCATCCGTCTCCCAGACGGAGGAAAGACAGGTCGTCTCCGTCGTCCTGACGTCGATGCCGATGCGGTAGTCCATCGAGAGGTTGGCAATGCCGGGCCCGATGAATTCGAGGATCTTGTTCTTGACGAAGCCGCTCGCAAACGTCGCCTTGACGAGGGCGAGCGCCACGTCCTGCGGCCCCACACCCTTGCGCAGCTTTCCCTTGAGGTAGACCGCGATGACCTCGGGGCGCGCGACGTCGTACGTCTGCCGGAGCAGCTGTTTGACAAGCTCCGGCCCCCCTTCGCCGACGGCGAGGGTGCCGAGCGCGCCGTAACGGGTGTGCGAATCGGAGCCGAGGATCATTGCCCCGCACTTCGCCGCGCACTCGCGCATATACTGATGGATAACGGCGAGATGGGCGGGCACATAGTCGCCGCCGTATTTCTTCGCCGCGGAGAGACCGAATACATGGTCGTCCTCGTTGATCGTTCCCCCCACCGCGCACAGCGAGTTGTGGCAGTTGGTGAGCGTGTAGGGAATGGGGAAGGAGGAAAGTCCGCTCGCCTTCGCAGTCTGGATGATGCCGACGTAGGTGATGTCGTGCGAGACGATGGCGTCGAAGCGCAGTCTGAGATGCTCCTCGTCGCCGACGTTGTGCGCCTTTAAGATGGCATAGGAGAGCGTATTTTTCTCCGCTCTCTCCTTCTTGTCCGACGTATAAAATGCCTGCGATTGCTTGACGATGCGGCCGTCCAGATAGTAGACGCCCTGTCTTATGAGCTTGACCATTGCGCTCCCTCCGTGTGTATATTATCTCTATTATACTTGATTTCGTCCGATTTTTCAAGTGTTCGGCGAAAAGAAGCGCCCGCGGCGCGCAAAAAACTTTTTTCCTGTGCCGTCCGAAACGGCGCAATATGAAATTTTCCGCCATCCGCGCCGCCCCTCTTGCTTTTTTCAGGGAGATTTGCTATACTGTTGTCATGAAAAAGAACCAGACGATCTGTCCCTCCGAGACGCCCGAGGTGATCGCGCCCGAACTTCCCAAAAAAGAGATGCCCGTGCGCACGGAACAGCAGCCCTCCTCCCGCCCCGTCACGCGCTATAAATTCCGGTTTTCCATCCTCATCCTGTGTGTGCTGGGTGCGGGTCTGGCGCTCTGTCTCGCCGCCATCGGACTGACGACCTGGCAGCTTGCCGACTTTTTGCAGGCGGGAAGTCCGGGCAGCGCGGCGCAATGGCTCAAGTTCGCCCTGCTCTATCTCGTAAGCGGATCGCTCGCCGTCATCATCATCGCCCTGCTCATCCGCTCCGAATACCTTCTGACGGGCAAAGAACTTGTCCTCGCCTTCGGGTTCATCCGGATGCGCTATCCGCTCGAGAGCATCCTCTCCGTCCATCTTTTTAAGGGAGCGGGAAAACTTGCCGTCTACTTCAGCGACGAAAAGAACAAATACATGGCGATCGTCATCAGGGAATCGCTCTACGAGACGTTCGTCAAAGATCTTCTCTCGCGCAGCGAACGCATCGCCTTCTCCTTCTCCACCGCCGAGGAAGAGGAGGAATTCAAAAAGAAAAAATAAAAAAACGGGACGCGCAGTCCCGTTTTTTTAATAGGCTTCCTTCTCCGTCTTTGACCACATCTTCGCGATCAATCTCATGCGCACGGAGAGCGGCACGAGGTGCATGAGGATGTAGAGCAATTTGTTCCAGCCGCCGATCACGACGCGCCGGCGGTTGCGCGCCGCCGCCCGCAGCGCCCGCGCCGCCACCCGCTCGGGCGGGAGCGCGGAGACTCTTCCGAACCACCCGTGCGCGGCGATGTTCTCCCGGATGTCCTCCCGCGTGGGAATACCGCCCGGCAGCACGACCGTCACGCCGGCGCGCCCCCGCCACTCGGTGTGAAGCGCCATGCAGTAGTGCTCGAGCGCCTTTTTGGAGGCGCTGTACAGCGCGAAATAGGGCATGGGCGTGACGCCCGACATACTGCCGACGGCAAGGATCTCGAGGGATGGCCCGCGGCGCGCAAAGACGCCGCGCATGAGCGAGACGGCGCCTTCAAAATTGACGCGTGCCTGCGCGGAGAGTTTTTCTTCGGAATATTTTTCCGCCGCCTTCTGCGTGTCGATGCCCGCGACGTAGACGAGGCGGGAAAAGCGCACCCCCTGCCTGTCCGCAAACGCAAAGAGCGCCGTGCGCTGCGCGCTGTCCGAAAGGTCGCACGCAAACGTGAGCAATGCAAGCGAAGGATACGCCTCGGCAAGCGATCGCGCCAGCGCCCCGAGCCGCTCCGCGCTGCGTCCGGTGAGAAAGAGCGACTCTCCCCGCTCCGCCAGAAGGCGCACGAACGCCCCGCCCAATCCGCCGCACGCGCCCGTCACAAGCGTGTACCCCATCTTCAGCGCTCCTTACGCAGGAGATTGATGAAGGCGCGAAGGGAATACGGCGTGTTGGCATCCTTCGGCACCGCCAGCCCCACCGACCGCGAGGGCATGGCAGGCCTGACGTTGAGTTCGAAGAGTTCGCCGTCGCGCAGACGGCGCTGCGCGTATTCGCGCGGAAGACATCCGATGCCCATGCCGTCCGTCACCAACCGCTTCATAAAGTCCCAGCTCCCCACTTCCACGGCGGGAACGAGTCTGGCGCCCAGGCTCTCGGCAAAATGGTCGACGGCGGCGCGTGCCACCGTGTTTTCCTCCAGAAGCAGCAGCGGATAGTCCTGCAGATCCCATACGGTGAGTTCCTTTCCCTTGAGATCGGAAAACGCTTCGCCCGCAAGAAATACGTCGTTAAGCAGGGCGACGGTATCCGTGATGACGATGCCGTCATCGGGCGGGATAGGCAGGTTCAGAAAGCCGACGTCGCAGCGGTCGGTCTTGAGAAACTCGATGATGCGGGGTGAAACATCGGAGATGAGTTCGATCTTCACCTGCGGACACGCCTTGTGGTATGCGACGATCTTTTCCGCAAGGATATACTGAAAGATGGTCTCGGAAGCGCCGATGCGCAGCGTTCCCGTGGCGCTGTTCTGCAGTTCGGAGAGCTTATCCTCCACGCCGTTCAGGAGGCGCAGCGCGCGGGCGACGTCGGGGTAGATGAGCTCTCCGCCCTGTTTGGAGAGTTCCATGCCCTTGTGCAGGCGGTTGAAGAGCGGGGTGCCGAGCTGCGTCTCCAGCTGTTTGATCGCCTGCGAAACGGCGGGCTGGGAGATATAGAGTTCCTCCGCCGCCTTGGTCAGGCTGCCGCACCGCGCGACCGTATAAAATACTTTATAGAGTTCCAGATTGACCATTCGTTTCCTCGCTCAAAATTTTGTGTCTCATCATTTTCCGACGCAGAACCTGGAAAAAATTTCATCGATGATGCTCTCGTTCGCCGTCTCGCCCGAGATCGCGCCCAGCGCCTCCCATGCGCGGCGGACGTCCTCCGCATACAGCTCGCCCGGCTCCGTCTTTACCGCGCGCAGCGCCTCTTTCACCGCGTCCGACGCCGCAAGCAGGGCGCGGTAATGTCGTTCGGAGAGCAGGAACGCATCGTCGTTTTCCCGCCCGAACCCCCTTTCGTAGAGCAGAGCGCGCAGATCGTCCAGCCCCTCCCCCGTGACGGAAGAGACCAGGACGTCGCAGCCGCCGCGGCGTGCGAGGTCGCTCTTTGCGCCCACCGTGATGACGGGCGTCCCGGCGGGGAAGTCGGGCGCGGGCGCCTCATCCCGGAGCCAGACGATGACGTCCGCTCCCCGGATGGCATCCTTTGCCCTGCGCACCCCCTCCTGTTCGACCTTGTCCGCGCTCTCGCGCAGCCCCGCCGTGTCCGTCAGAAGAAAGTTGACGCCGCAAATCTCGAGGACGCCCTCGTTGAGATCGCGCGTGGTACCCGGCACGTCCGACACGATGGCGCGGTCATATCCCAAAAGCGCGTTGAGCAGGCTGCTCTTTCCCGCATTCGGCGCGCCGACGAGGGCGACGCGCACGCCGGACTTGATCTTACGTCCGGCAGAGTACTGTGCAAGCAGCGCTGAAAGGCGTTGTCCGACATGAGAAAGGCGCGTTTCGATCGCTTCGCGCGCATCGGCATCGAGATCCTCCTCGGGATAGTCGAGGTCGGCGTCCACCTGTGCAAGGCACTCGGTGAGCTGCGCCTGCAGCTGCGTGCCGAGGCGCGTGAGCTTCTCGCTGTAGAGCAGATACCCCGCCCGCACCTGCGCCTCGGAGGAGGCGGAGATCATCTCCCCCAGTCCCTCCGCCGCAGAGAGCGAGAGCTTGCCGTTGAGGTATGCCCTGCGCGTAAATTCGCCGCGCTCCGCCATGCGTGCGCCGAGCTGAAGGGTGCGCCGCAGCACTCCGCGCGCGATCTCCGTTCCGCCGTGGCAGTGCAGCTCCACGACGTCCTCGCCCGTAAACGACCGGGGCGCGCGGAAATAGACGCACATGCCGTAGTCGCGGAATGCTCCCGCGTCGATGACGCCCGGGTACATGACGTTTGGCTGAAACTCTCCCCGGCGGGAGAACATTTTTTTTGCGGTCTCGAGCGCGCCCTCCCCGCTCATGCGGACGACGGCGATCCCCGCTGCTCCGCTCGCCGTAGCGATTGCCGAGATCAGATCATTCATCTTAACTTATATGTGCAGGGTGTCCTGCCCCTCTTTTTGCTTTTTTCTATAACTTTCACTGATACTGATATTATAGCACACTTTTATAAAAATGCAAATGTTTCTCAAAAAATCACGGCAGTTTTCACAAGAAAACCACCGTGTCTTTCAGCTGTGTATCTCAAAAGTCGGGGAAAGGATCGTCTCCGCCCGAATTGCCCGAATTTCCGGCATTGTTCGCGCCGTCCGCGGTTCCGCTGCCGGGAGAGGCGCCGCCGAAATCGGAGAAGGGTTCGTCCTGCGGCGCGGCGCCCGCGCCGCCCGTGCGGTTGCCGTCCGCATCATATCCGCCCTGTCCGTAGGGGCCATACATTCCGCCGCTGCGGCGGGCATACTCCTCCATCCGCCTGCGCATATACGCGTCATAGTCAACGGGCGTATTGTTGCGCACCGCAAAGATCACCAGCCCGCGCAGGGGCAGCACCGCACAGAGGAAAGTCATGAGGAAGGGACTGCGCGCATAATATTTGCGGAAGAAGGCGTAGAACAGCGTACACAAAAAGAAGATGAGAACGAGATAGGAGATGGTGTTGACCCATGTGAGGACGGTATCCGCAACGATCATCCACCGCAGGCCGAGCGGCACCCGCTTCACCTCGAGATAGATCCCGATAAATTCACCCGATTCATTGAATTGTTCAACGAAATAATCCGGCTGATAGAGTGCAAACTGCACCACGAGCGCGAAGACGTTGATGGCGACATAGACAAGTTCCGTAATCATCGCATACAGGCCGGCGCGTTTCATCTTCTGCCCGAACACGCGCGTCTCCCCCGCGAGTTTTCCCGCATACCACGTGTTGGCAAAGGGCAGAAAGGCGAGCCAGGAGTGCTTCATGCCGACCTTTTTCGCCATCGCGCGCATCCCGAGCCCGCCGAGCACGAGACAGATGAGGTACAGCCCCGCCGCAACGCCGACGCTGATATAGAGAATGCGCAGGACGATCTGCACATATTCCGCCGCCGGGGAGACAGTTGCCACCGTGAAATACTCGGTGAAGATCTGCACCACATTGATCCAGTCAAAAAATTCCATAGTTACTCCTTATTCTCCGAAGAGAGGGATTCCGTAGTCGACCCGCTCGAGCATGAGCCCCTCGGCGGGCAGGGTGCGGAAGAGCATATCCCGCCGCCCCGTCTCCAGCGCCGCGCCGATGTCGGCGGCGTCCGCAATGCCGCATCCGACGGCATACAGCTCGCCCGCGAGGATGCGCACCATGTTGTAGAGAAATCCGTTTCCCGTGACGCGCAGCTCATACACGGGTGTCCCGCAGACAGACACGGCGTCCGCCGTGATCGCATAGATCGTGCGCACCGTCGTCCTGGCGGAGGAGCCGGTCGCGCGGAATGCAGCAAAATCGTGCTCCCCCTCAAGCAGGCGCGCGGCGGCGCGCATGAGCTGCAGATCGGGCGCCCCCTCCAGCCGCGCGGCATAGCGCGAAAGCAGCGGATGCGCCGTCCGCGCGCAGTAAAAGCGATAGCAGTACGTCTTTTTGCGCACGGCGCGCGTGCAGTCAAACCCCGCGGGCGCCGGCGCACTTCTGAGCACCTTTACGTCGGCGGGAAGGAAGCGGTTGAGCACTTCGGCAAGTTTTTGAGGCGGGACGGGCGTCTCTCCGTCCGTCTGCCCTACCTGCGCCGCCGCATGAACGCCCGCATCCGTCCTGCCGGAGAGGGTCACGCGCGTCGGCACACCGAACAGCGCCTGCGCCGCCTGCTCCAGTTCGCCCTGCACGGTGCGCGCATTTTTCTGCCGCTGCGATCCGGC
Source organism: uncultured Clostridia bacterium (assembly GCA_944367415.1). Classification (GTDB taxonomy): domain Bacteria; phylum Bacillota; class Clostridia; order Christensenellales; family Borkfalkiaceae; genus Gallimonas. The sequence goes on from CALVWN010000036.1 coordinate 17,140, forward strand.
GAAGTGCGTGCCGTCATAGGAAATTTCCAGACAGTAACGCATGGGCAGGCCTCAATAGGATGCGGGCAGGTAGATGCGCATGAGCACCACGCCCGCAATGAGCGCCGCCCCCAGCAAAAAGGCGACCAGGTCGCGCCAGGTAAAGCGCAGTTTTTTATACTTCGTGCGGTGATCGCCGCCCGTATAGCAGCGCGCGTCCATCGCATCGCCCAGTTCGTCCGCGCGGCGGAGCGCCGAGAGAAGGAGCGGGACGAGAATGGGAATGGTCGCCTTGACGCGCTTGATGATGTTCCCGCTCTCAAAATCCGCCCCGCGCGCCATCTGGGCATTCTTGATGCGGGAGGTCTCGTCCATGAGAACGGGGATCATGCGCAGCGCAATGCTCATCACGAGTGCGAGCGCATGGACGGGGATGCGGATCCACTTGAGGGGGGTGAGCAGGCTCTCCACCCCGTCCGTGAGCGACACGGGCGTCGTGGTGTAGGTGAGCATGGAGGAACAGACGACGAGCAGCACCAGCCGCAGCGCGAGGAATACGGAGAAGATGATCCCCTCGAAGGAGACGCAGAAGATCCCCCACTCCCAGTACACCGTGTCCCCCTTGTAAAAGAGCAGGTTGAGCGCCGTGGTGAACAGCACCAGAAAGGTGACGCCGCGCACGGCGCGCAGCACTTTGCCGATGGGGATGCGCGCAAAAAAGACGATGAGCAACAGCACAAGCGCACACGCCGCAAGTTCGTAGAAGTTGGTCGCCAGAAAGATCGCAACGATGTACGCGATGAGAAAGACGATCTTCAGCCGGGGATCGAGGCGGTGGACAAAGGAATTGACGGGATAGAACTGACCGAATGAGACGTCCTTCATGCCTCGCCTCCTTCATCGCGTTCTTTTTTCGGGTGCGCCGCCGCATAGGCGAGCACCTTTTCGCAGAAGTCCGCCGCCGTGAAGTCGCACTCGATGTCGATTCCCCGCTCGTGCAGGAGGGATACGAGTTTTGCCGTGAGCGGCACGTCCAGCCCCATCGCGGTCAGTTCCTGCGCGTGGCAGAACAGTTCGCGCGGAGGAAGGACGTAGCGCACCGTCCCCTCCGAAAAGACCGCCGCGCGCGTGCAGTTTTCGCTGATCTCGTCCATGTCGTGCGAGACGATGATGACCGTCCTGCACCATTCGCGGTGCAGCTTGTGCAGAAGCTCCATGATCTCCCGCTTGCCGAGCGGGTCAAGCCCCGCGGCGGGTTCGTCGAGGACGAGCACTTCGGGGCGGGTGACGATGACGCCCGCGATGGCGACGCGGCGCTTCTGCCCGCCCGAGAGATCGAAGGGAGATTTGTCCTTCATCTCCTCGTAATCAAGCCCCACCACTTCGAGCGCCGCGCGGACTGCGGCGGCGGTCTCCTCCTCGGAGAGCTTGGTCTCGGAGAAATTCTTAAGGCCGAACGCCACGTCCTCGGCGACCGTCTCGGCAAAGAGCTGATACTCGGGATACTGGAACACCATCCCGACGCTCCTGCGCAGCGCGCGGAAGTCGGTCTTTTTGTCGGTGAGATCGAACTCCCCCACCGTGAGGACGGTTTTCGGCGGCAGCGTCTGCCCCTTTTTGGGTTTTTTGGGGCGGTACTTCTTCATCGAAGAGGGCAGGCGCAACAGCCCGTTCAGGTGCTGCACAAAGGTGGATTTCCCGCTGCCCGTATGTCCGATGATGCCGAAAAACTCCCCCTCCTCGATGGTGAGCGAGACGTCTTTCAAGGCCGCGGTCTCGAAGGGAGACCTGGGGTTATAGGTATAGGAGAGATGTTCGGCTACGATACGCATTCGGCGATCTCCTTTGCAAGTTCCTGCGCATCCAGCGTATAGCCGACGTTCATGCCGCCCGCGCGCAGCTTTTCGCAGATGATGCCGATGCGCGGCAGGGCGAGATTGTAGGTGACGAGTTCTTCGCGCCGTTCGAAGATCTCGGCGGGCGCGCCCTCCATGACGAGTTCGCCGCGGTTCATGACGACGGCACGGTCGGCGAGCAGCGCCTCCTCCATGAAGTGGGTGATGAGAATGACGGTGATGTGTTCCTCGCGGTTGAGGCGGGTGACGCCGTCGACGATCTCGCGCCGTCCGCGCGGGTCGAGCATGGCGGTGGATTCGTCGAGAATGACGATCCTTGGCATGAGCGCGAGCACGCCCGCGATGGCGACGCGCTGCTTCTGCCCGCCCGAGAGGCGTGCAACCGTCGCGTGACGGTATTCCTCCATCCCCACCGCCTTCAGCGCGAAGTCGATGCGCTTTCCGATCTCCTCGCGGGGAAGCCCCACGTTCTCGGCGCCGAACGCCACGTCGTCCTCGACGATGGTCGCGACCGTCTGGTTGTCGGGATTCTGGAACACGACGCCCACATTCTTGCGGACGTCATAGAGATTTTTCTCCCCGAGCTGCGTGGAGAACACGCAGATCGTGCCCTCGTCGGGGGTGAGCAGGCCGTTGGCGAGACGGGCGAGCGTACTCTTGCCGCTGCCGTTGTGTCCGAGCACGGCGACAAACTCCCCCTCTTCGACGGAAAAATTCAGATGTCTGACGGCGTACGGCCCCTCGTCCTCATACCGGAAGGAGACGTCCGTAAAAGTAATGGCTTTCATACTGCTCCCAAGGCGCGTTCCGCAGCACGCGCTGCGGCATATCATGCGATGTTTCCCATATTATACCAAATTGTCTCTCATTTTACAATGAAAACACCGTGATATTTTTGTAAAAGCGGCGCCGCGACACAATTTTCTCCCACGCTATTGACAATTCCCCGCAGCGGAACTATAATGCAAATACAAAATCGATGACCGATCGGGGGTGATCATGAAAAAACTCTTTGCCGCGGCGGCGATGCTTGCCGCCCTGCTCTCCGGCGCGCTGTGCGCGTGCAGCGGTTCGGACGCGGGGATCGCATACGTTCTTTCGCCGTCGGAGGATTGTTATTACGCTGCCATCGGCGACAGGGCAAGTCTTTCCGCCGATCTGCACATTCCCGAACAGCACGAGGGGCTGCCCGTCGTGCTTGCCCCCGGTGCATTCGAGGACTGCGACACGATCGAGCGCGTCACCATCGACGGCGCCGCGCAAGGCTGCGTGCCGAAGGACGCCTTCCGCGGATGCGACGGCCTGCAGCGCGTCACCATCCGCATCGAGGGGGTGACCATCGATCCGTACGCCTTTGCGGATTGCCCCGCCCTCACCGCCGTCACCTTCCCCGCCGACGCACGATCCGTCAGCGGAAAGGCGTTTCTCGGGAGCGGCACGCCCACGTTCGCGCTCACGGGGGAGGGCGACAACTACGCCGTCGTCGACGGCTGTCTCCTGGAGACCGACTTCAACCGATACGTCTATGTCCCCTCTCCCGACCGCCTGCCCTCCGGCACGCAGGACATCTCCGAGGAGCTGTTTGCGGACAGAACCGACCTCACGACTGCAAATATCCCCTTCGGCGTCACATACATCGGCAGAAATGCCTTTTCGGGCTGCACCGCCCTCACCTCCGTCACCCTGCCCGCCACGCTCTCTGCCATCGATGAGGGCGCCTTTTCGGGCTGCACCTCTCTCGCCTCCGTCGTCATCCCCGAAAGCGTCACGCAGATCGCTTCCTTTGCCTTCGCACGATGCACCGCCCTCTCCGGGATCGAACTGAACGGCTCGCCCGAGCGCGTGGGCGAATACGCCTTTTCGGACACCGCCTATGCGGAAGATCCGGAAAACTGGCAGGACGGGGCGCTGTATCTCGGCACCTGCCTGTATGCGACGAACGACGACATCCCCGCCGACTATACGCTGCGCGCGGGAACGACCTGCACGGCGGACGGGATATTTTCCGAAAGTCCCGCGCTCGCGTTGCTCACCTTCCCCGACTCGATGCGCACGATCGGCTCGTACGTCGCCGTCGCGTGTCCCCGTCTGCTGCGCGTGGATACAGGCAACGGCGTGCGGAAGATCGGCATCGGCAGCTTCAACGACTGCCCCCGTCTCGTCAGCCTCACCGTCGGCATCCTCGTGCGCGAATTTTACCTGCCCAAAAACCTTCCCGCTCTCACCGAGCTGTACAACACCTCCGGCCTGACGATCTACACGGCGGACAAGCTCTCGCTGTACGACATCCATACAGACCGCAGCGAGCCGAGCGCGCTCTTTGAACGGGAGGGGTTCATCTTTCATCGGGGCACCCGTCTTACGCTCATCGTCAACACGGGCGAACAGGAGCGCATCGCGCAGTTCCCCGATCTCGGCGAACCGTACAACATCGGCGGCAACGCAATGGCCGGCGCGGATACCGCCGGGACGCTCACGCTGCCCGAGGGCGTCTCGGAGATCGCCGATCATGCCTTCCGGGGATGCTCGATGCGCGAAGTCGTCATTCCCGCCTCCTGCAACGAGATCGGAACGGGCGCGTTCGAAGACTGTGGCGCCCTTGAGACGGCGCACTTTGCGGCGCCTGCGGGATGGCGGTACGGAGGCAGTCTGCCCGATCATGACATGAGCGATCCCGCCGAAGCGGCGCAAAGACTCACGCAGATGTCGGCAATGCGCTGGATCCGCGTTTCGCCCTGACCCCTTTCCCCTCCCCGGCGGCGGAGGGGAAATTTCTTTTGCAAAAGGGTGAATTTTTTCACGATTGGGGGTTGACTTGTCCGAAGAAAACATTTATAATAAATGTGTGCGTGTAAAAGCGCTCTTTTTGCGCGCGCCGAAACTTTGAAACTATAATATTTATGGAGGTTTTTCGATGACCAAAATGACGATTGACGGCAATACCGCCGCATCGCACGTCGCGTATGCTTTCTCGGAAGTCGCGGCGATCTACCCCATCACCCCATCTTCGCCGATGGCGGAGTCTGCGGATGAATGGGCGACCCAGGGAAGGCTGAATATGTGGGGACAGAAGCTCCGCATTGCAGAGATGCAGTCGGAGGGCGGCGCCGCCGGCGCCGTGCACGGTTCCCTCTCCGCAGGTGCGCTCACGACGACGTACACCGCTTCGCAGGGACTGCTCCTCATGATCCCCAATATGTATAAGATCTCGGGCGAGCTGCTCCCGATGGTCATGCACGTCTCGGCGCGCGCCATCGCCGCGCACTCGCTGAACATCTTCGGCGATCACCAGGACGTCATGGCGTGCCGTCAGACGGGCTTTGCGATGATCGCAGGCTGCTCGGTGCAGGAGGTCATGGATCTCGCGCTCGTCGCACACCTCTCCACCCTGCGCGCACGCGTCCCCTTCATCAACTTCTTTGACGGCTTCCGTACCTCGCACGAGGTCGCCAAGATCGACGTCATTTCCTATGAAGAGATGAAGGCGATCTTCGACAAGAAGGGACTTGCAAAGGACGTCGCGGAATTCCGCGCACGCGCCCTCAACCCCGAGCACCCCGTCCAGCGCGGCACCGCGCAGAACGGCGACACCTACTTCCAGAACCGCGAGACCGCGAACAGCTACTATCTCGCCGCTCCCGCCATCGTGCAGGAGATGATGGATGAAGTGTCCGCGCTCACCGGCAGAAGCTATCACCTCTTCGACTACGTCGGCGCACCCGATGCGGAAGAAGTCATCGTCATCATGGGTTCGGGCGCCGAGACGGTGGAGGAATCCATCAACAAGCTCAACGCGATGGGCAAAAAGTACGGCCTCATCAAAGTGCGCCTCTATCGCCCCTTCGTCTCCGACGCGTTCGTCGCGGCAATTCCCGCGACCTGCAAGAAGATCGCCGTCCTCGACAGAACGAAGGAGCCCGGGTCGCTGGGCGAGCCGCTCTACCTCGACGTCTGCACCGCACTTCTCGAGAAGGGCAAGAAGGACATCACGGTCGTCGGCGGCAGATACGGCCTCGGCAGCAAGGAGTTCAACCCCTCGATGGTGCTCTCCGTCTATAAGAACCTCGAGAAGGACGAGCCCAAGAACCACTTCACCGTGGGCATCTACGAGGATGTGACCAACTCCTCTCTCGACTTCTCCGAAAAATTCGACGCGGCGCCCGCAGGCTCGACGAGCTGCAAGTTCTACGGTCTCGGTTCGGACGGCACGGTCGGCGCGAACAAGAACTCCATCAAGATCATCGGCGACCACACCGATATGTATGCGCAGGCGTACTTCTTCTATGATTCCAAGAAGTCGGGCGGCATCACGGTCTCCCACCTTCGCTTCGGCAAGACGCCCATCCAGTCGGAATACCTCATCGACGCGGCGGACTTCATCGCCTGCCACAACCCCTCCTACGTCATCCGCTATGACATGGTGAGCGACCTCAAGGAAGGCGGATCCTTCCTTCTGAACGCGCCCTGGACGACGGTCGAGGAACTGGACGCCAACCTTCCCGCAAAGGTCAAGAACGCCCTTGCGAAGAAGCACGCAAAGCTCTATGTCATCGACGCGATCTCCGTCGCGGGCAAGCTGGGGCTGGGCAACAGAACGAACACCATTCTTCAGTCGGCGTTCTTCCTCATCAATGAGCAGATCATGCCCTACACGGAGGCAGTCGATCTCATGAAGAAGATGGCGTACAAGTCCTTCGCGAGAAAGGGCGACGCCGTCGTGCAGATGAACTATGCCGCGATCGACTCCGCGAAGGAGCACCTCGTCAAGATCGACATCCCCGAGAGCTGGGCAACCACCACCGAGGGCGCCGAGATGGTCAAGCTCGCGGACAACGAATACTTCAAGGACGTCATCGCTCCCATCCTCGCGCTCGAGGGCGACAAACTTCCTTCCTCCGCCTTCAACGCGGACGGTTCCGTTCCCACGGGCACCACGAAGTTCGAGAAGCGCGGCGTCGCCGTCATGGTTCCCAAGTGGATCAAGGAAAACTGCGTACAGTGCAACCAGTGCTCCTTCGTCTGCCCGCACGCCTGCATCCGTCCCGCGCTCGTCGCAGACGGCGCGGACAAGCCCGCAGCGTTTGACACCAAGCCCGCGCTCGGCGTCAAGGGTTACGGCTTCCGTATGCAGGTCTCACCGCTCGACTGCATGGGCTGCGGCGTCTGCGCGGACGTCTGCCCCGGCATGAAGGGCAACAAGGCGCTCGTCATGACCCCCTTCGAGGAAATGGAGACGGAAGAGGCGAAGAACTGGGAGTACGCCGTCGATCTGCCCGAAGTCGATCTCTCCGAGGTCAAGATGGCGGACGTCAAGAAGAGCCAGTTCACGCCTTCCCTCTTTGAGTTCTCGGGCGCCTGCGCAGGCTGCGGCGAGACGCCTTACGTCAAGGTCGTCACCCAGCTCTTCGGCGATCGCATGATCATCGCCAACGCGACGGGCTGCTCCTCCATCTACGGCGGTTCCTCCCCTACCTGCCCCTACACGGTCAACAAGCAGGGTCACGGCCCCGCATGGGCGAACTCGCTGTTCGAGGACAACGCGGAGTTCGGCTACGGCATGAACCTTGCGTACAAGGCAAGAAGAAACGCGCTCAAAGACAAGGTCGCAAAGCTCGCCGAAGTGTGGGCAAACTATGAGGAAGGCAAGGCTGCCTGCGAGGCATGGATCGCGGGCATGGACGACGCAGAGGCAAGCAAGAAGGCGGCGGCTGCGCTCGTGAAGTGCTGCGAGAGCTGCAAGGAGTGTGGCTGCGATGCGGACGCGCTCGTCAAGGAAGTGCTTGCGGACAAGGATTGCCTCGTCAAGAAGTCCTTCTGGATCATCGGCGGCGACGGCTGGGCGTATGACATCGGCTACGGCGGACTCGACCACGTTCTTGCCTCCGGCGAGGACGTCAACGTGCTCGTGCTTGACACCGAGGTGTACTCCAACACGGGCGGACAGGCTTCCAAGTCGACGCCCATCGGCGCGGTCGCGAAGTTCGCTTCCTCCGGTAAGCGCGTCAAGAAGAAGGATCTGGGCATGATCGCCGCGACGTACGGCTATGTCTATGTCGCACAGTGCGCGATGGGCGCGGACAAGAACCAGCTCGTCAAGGCACTCAAGGAAGCCGAGGCATACCACGGGCCTTCCCTCATCATCTGCTACGCGCCCTGCATCAACCACGGCATCAAGATGGCGAAGTCGCAGTCCGAAGAGAAGGCGGCGGTCGAGTGCGGTTACTGGCAGCTCTATCGCTACAATCCAGAACTCAAGGCGAAGGGCGAGAACCCCTTCACCCTCGACTCGAAGGATCCCACGGGCGACTACCAGGCGTTCATCCTCGGCGAGACGCGCTATGCTTCGCTGAAGAAGACGCAGCCCGCCATCGCGGACGAACTCTTCAAGGAGACGGAAGAATCCTCGAAGGAGCGCCTTGCAGGTTACAAGCACATGGCTGGCAAGGACTAAAAAACGATAAAAAGAACGGCCCGCAAGGGTCGTTCTTTTTTTGCGCCCTGTCGGAGCATTTTTACTCCGGCAGGGTTTTTCTCTTTCGTCGATCGCGTCAATATCCCTTATATTTCATGAGAAATTCGAGCACGTTCAATTTTTTGATATCCGATAAGATCTCCTCATCATCGTACCACCAAGTGTCGCCGATGTATGATCGACTATCCGCATAGTACCATGGAATGATTTTCGTGTATGCCTCGTCTTTGGGGATCAGATGATAAAGATAAATATTTCTGTCCAAAAAGACGGCAAACCGTTCGTGTACCCGATATGCCGACGTAAAATCATCGGAAGTATGCAACCCGTCCTCCGTCTCGGACTGCCTGCTCATCGTCAGATATTCCCGATAGAGCGCGGACGTCTCCAGGGTTTCGGAATCCCATATCTCCCGATATAAGGTACGCATCAAAACCGGATATCCGTAGTCCGCGATCAATTTGTCTGCGCTTTTATACGTCTTCCCGTCTGTGAGCCGGATGAACGCGGAATTGACCGTCCCCCTTCCCGACACGTTGCTCCGTATGATGATCTTTTCCATCTTCTTCCCCCGCATGGCATCATGTCCGACAGCCCGACCGGTCAGGTGACGTCGGGTATGAGATATTTTTTTCTTAAAAAATCTTCTATCTTCCCCAGGCATTGATTTTCAGGAAGCCCGTAAAAAAACAATGTGTTCCCGTCGTAAGACAGATCCAACAACTCCACAATGACAGAAAACTTGGAAATCAACTGATCTTTCAGTTTGCCGAAATCCGAAAAAATCTTTTCATTTTGTTGCGCAAACAGGCTTTCCGCAACGGCAGGCTCTGTAAAACAAATCACCCGATCCATGCGGTCTGCACAAAGACTCGATCGGATCTGTTCTGCAACAAGTTCACGGCAGCCGGCCATGACCGAAAAAGAATCATTTTGGAATACCTGCTGCTTCGCCTTCTTGAACTGATCGAGCCCCTTATAAATCTCGACCCGGGAAAAGGGCGCCTCTTTCACATTCGCTGCGATCTCATAGAGTCTTTTCTTGCCGACGACGGAACGCACTTCATCGATGAGCGCGGCATAGAACGAGATACTTTTCGGATATAACTCCGGATCCGACCAAAAATCTTCCTCTACGGTAACCCCGATCGACTCTACCGGCATTCCCGTCTTATGCCAATGGCCGTTGAATTCTGTATTTACGATCTTAACCGTCATGGGCGTCCCCTTACAAATTCAATTTTGCACTCCCTGATCGACACGCATTTTGCCCCACCGCGCAGGCGTCGGAAACATAAAATAGCTCATATGTTTAAGTATTCCAACAATTTCGCAGATGACATATTATATAGCGTCTGATGGCGTAACGTTAAATTTCGCAATTTTTCTATGCCGGAAAACCCATCTACATAATAATCTATATCCGCCAAACACGCTTCCAAAGATCCTTTATCATCTAATCTGACAAAATTACACCTGTCTCTGTCAAACAATGGGGCGGATGTATGATTGGATAAGGCTTTGACGACACATGCAAGATTGACATAATAATCAACAGGGTCATAGCAAGATGTTTGAACTTGAACCATGGCAATCGTTTCTGTAAATTCTTTCATAAAAGATACAGCGGTACGAGAAACAAAACCTTTTGAAAATAATGCATTTTTGAAAAGTTTTAAAAAAACTTTCTTTTCTAACCCTGCTATACCATATATTTGCGTTCCTAATTCCATTTTGTCTCCTTCAAAATTTTATTTGTATGCAAATAAAATATTAAAATTTACACGACTTTCTCTGTGATGTCTGCAAATTTTATTGCTTGCTTGGATCCTGTCAAGTCAAAACGTTGTTTGGCAATATAAATTACATAACGATTTTCTCCGTTCTGTTTCATAACAGAATAATATTTTTTCATCTTGAGCGTTTGCGCAATATTCATTATAAAAAGAGAGATAATATCATTGTGATGCAATTTTAAGTACCTGATTTCATTGTCAGGCAAATCGTCACAGCCGGAAGATTTCTGCAATTCACTACACGTTGCGTCATGAAATATTCTTGCAAATTTGAAATCCGTGAATGTGAGATCTTGAATATTATCTATAAAATATTGCTCGATCTCATCATACATGACCGCCACGATCAGCGTTTTCTCCCGCTCGCTCGATTCCACATGAAATAAGATACGATCGTCATTTTTGACATAAAAGAATTTTTCACATTCCGAGATCAGATATTCATACACCGCTTCTGTCATTTGCTCCCATTGATAGTTGATAAAATATACTTTCATGAGCTCTTCCATCCTTATTTTTTAACTTTTTGGAGTAATCAAGAATTATTTTGTTGCAAAATCGTAAAATTTCAAGGCAGGATCAGAAGAATGCAACAAATGCATTCTCCTGATCCCACAAGTGAGATAAGCACTTTATCTAACCCCATAAAATATCAGTTATTCCTAAACTACTCTTCCCATGCATCTTTCAAATCCAAGTAAATCGCGACTAAAATATTATCACAAATTACCGCAATTGTTCTATCTGTAAATTCTATAGCAACTCCATTTAAGCAAGGATTCCCAACGCATAAAATTTTTTGAATAGAATCATAATACGCGTGATCATCAATACATAAATAACGACATCCGGCTCCAATTAAAAGTTCGCCTTCATGGCAAAAGAATAAATCTCCCTTGTGGTAAGAGGGAATTTTTAAGGTTTTTTCTTGTATATTACCAATTAAAGTTCCCTGAAAATTAATGCATTTTCCTGTATTACCATCTACATTTAGTTCAAACCGCCAATCCCCACCAAGAGAAATAGTAAAATTTCCTCCTTTGGTAGAATAGAGTAAAGAACAATCTTTCATAATAGAGAAAAAACCAGTATCGCAGTTTTCTTTTACAATATATTTAAATTGCATATTTTCTTGTTTGATACTTTCCTTTTTCATAGAAAAACTCCAATTAAAAACCAAATCCAAAATGCCAAATAACTCGTGCAGTAATCGTTACTCCAGCCACAATGAGCATTGGAACTAATGCAACTCCACTAGCAATCACCAAAGTACCAGCAACAACTGCACCTATTCCCGTAATAATTCTTCCTATTCCAGTTATCCACTCTGGCATATGCCCGGATCCGTCGATAAACATCACCGGATTGTTTCCACAATAGACATAGAGGTTGAGCTGTCCGGGAACCTGGGCAAGCACGGGCACAAGCTCTAAATTGTCCGCACTGATAAAACGACATATTTCCGGATCGTAATAACGGCTCTGCAGATAATAGAAGCCCGTTTCATCGTCGTAATAATACCCGCGATACAGGAAGGGATCGATCGAAAGAAGTTCGGAGCCGCCCCGCGAAAGAAGATTCTCCCATACGTCGTATCTCTATTGTATCATGATTTGCGTCATTGTCAAGCAGGACAATAAAAATCGCGCCCGCCGTATGGCGGACGCGATCTTCTTTATTCAATGCCTTCGTTGAGCTTTGCGAGGAGCTTGTCAAGGTCTTCCCCGTGAACGGCGACCGCTTCTTCGATCGTCTCGCCGTGCGCCATCGCGCAGCCAAAGCAGTGCATCCCCGCGCCGAGCAGGATCTCCGCCGCGTTGGGATTGATCTGCAGGCACTCGGCGATCAACGTATCCTTCGTGATCTTTGCCATAGCCGTATTCCTCCGTACTTTTTCAAGTATTATATCACATTGTGCGCAAAAAAGCAATGTTTTTGCAGACACTTACAGCGCGATCAGCCAATAGATGAGCCCCACCGCCGCGCCCGCCGTCACGCCGAACACGATGATCGGCCCCGCGACGACGAACATCTTTGCAGCAGTCCCGTAGACAAAGCCCTCCGTTTTGAACTCCACGGCGGGAGAGGCGACAGAGTTTGCAAATCCCGTGATGGGAACGATGCTCCCCGCGCCCGCGTTCTTGCCGATGCGGTCATACACCCCCAGCCCCGTCAGGAGAACGCCGAGAAAGATGAGCGCGACGGACACCGTCCCCGCAAGCACATCCCCCGTCAGCCCCGCAAGTTCGAACATCATGCGGAAAAACTGTCCGATGCAGCAGATGAGCCCGCCCACAAAGAAGGCGCGCACGCACGTCTTGAAGTGCTGTGTCGGCGGCGCAAAGGAATGAACGTAGTTGATATAATTTTTGTTATAGTTCTCGCGCGAGCGTCCCGTCACGGGCGGATCTCCTCCCTCCCCGCTTCGGGGAAACAGGTCTCGCGCTCCTCCCGCGTCTTGCCGAGCGGGTTCTGCCTGATCTTTTTCATACCCTTATTTTGGCAGCCCGCCGCGCAATTTATACAAAAGACGAAAAAACTCCCCCGATCGATCGGGGGAGATGGTTCAGAGCAGGATGCAGATGACGCCGCCCTTGCCTTCATTGACGATCTTGGTGACGGTGCGGCGCATCTTGCGCTGCGCCGTCTCGCCCATTGCGCGGTTTTTGGCGAGCAGCTCCTCGCCCAGCAGTTCCTTCAGGGTGCGCCCGAACATATTCGTCTCCCATGCGCGCGCGGGATCCTCCTCGAGCGTCTCGGCAAGACGGCGGACGAACGCCGCACTCTGTTCCTCCGTACCGAGGGCGGGGCGCACTTCGCCGCGCACGTCCACGCGGATGACGTGATAGCTGGGCGCGTCGGCGCGCAGGCTCACGCCCACCCTTCCGCCGCGCCGCACGAGCGTCGGCTCGGAGAGGTGCATCTCCGTCTCCTCGGGCGCGACGATGGCGTACCCCATCTCCTGCGCCGTGTCAAACGCCTGCCCGACGCGGTCGTAGAGTTTTTTCGCCGCGGCGAGCTGTGAACAGTAGCGCATGAGCGAGAGGTCGTCGGTGATCTCCCCGCCGCACTGTTCGCCCAGAACGGCATAGAACACCCCCTCTTTGGCACGGACGGTGCAATGCACGCCGCCCGTCGCCGCGTCGAGCTGTACGTCTGCGGGCGGCAGCAGCCGCTCGCTCGTCGCATAGAGCGTGTCGAGCAGGGCGCAATCGCTCATCTTGACGAGTTTCGGTGCGATGGCGCGGACGCCGCCCAGCACTTCGGACAAAATGGGACTGTCCGCGTCGAGCACGCGCATCCAGTCGGGAAGATCGATGTCCACGCATGAGACGGGGAACTCATACACGACGCGCTCCAGCACGGAGGCGAGCTTTGCCGCATCCGCCTCCTCCACATTCATCGCGAGCACGGGCGCCCGGTAGCGCTCCTCCAGCTCCGCGCGCAGCGTCTCCGCGGCGGCGGGTTCCCGACAGTTGAGGACGATGACGTAGGGCTTCCCGAGCGCCTGCAGCTCCGCCTGCGCGCGCTCCTCTGCACTCTCATAGGCGGCGCGCGGAAGCTCTGTGACGCTGCCGTCCGTCGTGACGAGGATGCCGATGGTGGAATGGTCGCGGATGACGCGGCGCGTTCCGTCCTCCGCGGCGCGATAAAAGGGAACGCTCTCCTCGCTCCACGGCGTTCGGACGAGGCGCGGCTCGCCGCCCTCTTCAAACCCCGTCGCACCCTCGACGGGAAATCCCACGCAGTCGATGAGCCGCACGCGCGCCACGGCGTCTTTGACTTTGAGCTGCGCCGCCTCCTCGGGCACAAACTTCGGCTCGGTCGTCATGACCGTCTTACCGCTCGCCGACTGCGGCAGCTCGTCGGTATAGCGCTTCTTTTTGGCGCCCGTCACCTGCGGAAGCACCAGCTCCTGCATAAATTTCTTGATGAACGTCGATTTTCCCGTCCGGACGGGGCCGACGACGCCGATATAGATGTCGCCGCCCGTCCGCGTCGCAATATCCTCATACACTCCGAAAGATCTCATACCGTCACTCTGCCCTCCGCGAAATAGCTTTGCTGAATTACTGTATGCCGGAGGCGGTCGGAATATGCCGGGAAACAAAAGCCCCCGTTCCGCCGATGCGGAACAGGGGCAGATGTTCATGGTTCTCAAAGGAGGGAACGATAGAGCGCGATGATGTCCTCTTTCGTGGGATCCTTGGGGTTGCCGGGACGGCAGGCGTCGTCCATTGCGGACTGTGCCAGGAAATCGAGATCCTCTTCCTTGACGATGTTCTTGAGATCCTTAGGGATACCGACGTCCTCGGAGAGCTGCTTGACGGCGGCGACGGCTGCCTTGCGCGCCTCGTCGAGCGTCATCTTGTCGACGCCCTCCACGCCCATCGCCTTGGCGATGTCGCGGTACTTCTCGCCCGTCGCGTCTGCATTGTACTCCATAACGGTGGGCAGCAGGATGGCGTTTGCGACGCCGTGAGGGGTATCATAGAGCGCACCGAGAGGGTGAGCCATCGAGTGGACGATGCCAAGCCCCACGTTGGAGAAGCCCATGCCGGCGATGTACTGACCGAGCGCCATGCCCTCTCTGCCTACGGGGGTGTTGGCGACGGCGCCGCGCAGGTTCGTGGAGATGATCTCGATCGCCTTGGGATGGGACCTATCGCTCATCGCCCATGCGCCCTTGGTGATATAGCCCTCGATGGCGTGGGTGAGCGCGTCCATGCCCGTTGCTGCCGTGAGGCCCTTGGGCATACTGCTCATCATGTCGGGATCGACGACGGCGACGACGGGGATGTCGTGCACGTCGACGCAGACCATCTTACGGTTCTTTTCGGTATCCGTGATGACGTAGTTGATGGTGACTTCCGCCGCGGTGCCCGCCGTCGTGGGAACGGCGATGATGGGCACACACTTATTCTTGGTGGGCGCGACGCCCTCCAGCGAACGCACATCTGCGAACTCGGGGTTGGCGATGATGATGCCGATCGCCTTTGCGGTGTCCATCGAGGAACCGCCGCCGATGGCGACGATGCAGTCTGCGCCGCTCTTCTTGAACGCCGCAACGCCCGTCTGCACGTTTTCGATGGTGGGATTTGCCTTGATCTGCGAATAGATCTCGTAGGCGATGCCCGCCTCATCGAGGACGTCGGTCACCTTCTTGGTGACGCCGAACTTCAGAAGATCGGGGTCGGAGCAGACGAAGCACTTCTTGAAGCCTCTGCCCTTGACCTCGTTTGCGATCTCCTTGATCGCGCCCTTGCCGTGATAGCTCGTCTCATTGAGAACAAAACGATTTGCCATACAAAATTATCTCCTTATCATTTTTTTCTATCATACCCCTTGCGGGGCAAATTGTCAAGATACAAGTTACAGATTGAGGAAATCTTTGCGGTATTTGACGCCGAACAGCTCGACGAGCTTGACCATATCCTCGTCCTTTATGGTGTTCTTCCTCGGAAGATGCGCCGTGAGCATATAGATCTGCGCGGCTTTTTCCACCGTCTCGATGAGTCCGAAGGTCTCGTCCATCGTCTTGCCCGCGCCGTAGATGCCGTGCATCGCCCAGATGACGAGGCGGAACTCCTCCATCTTCTTTGCCGTCGCCTTGCCGATCTCCGACGTGCCGCACAGCATCCAGGGAAGCACGCCCACGCCGTCGGGGAAGACCACGATGCACTCCGTGCACATCTCCCAGAGGGTGTGCGTGAACTTCTTCTCGTCCAGCTCGTGCACATAGTTCATCGCAAGCGTGTTGGTCGGGTGCGAATGCATGACGACGCGGTTCTCGGGGTCGACCTTGAGGCGAGCCATGTGGCTCATCATATGTGCGGGGAACTCCGACGTCGGCCTGCCGCCGTCCTTAAAGCCCCAAAGAAGCTCCGCGTTCTTGCCGCCCTTGCCGATGCGCACGATGCCGAGGTTGGTCTCGGGATCCTTTTCGACGTTCTTGAAATACTTGCCCGTTCCCGTAACGATGAAGATCCTGCCCTCGAGCGGGGAGGCGTCGAAGTCCTCCTCGTTGACGCCCATGAAGGGAATGGTGCGGATGACCTTGCCGAGGTCGAGATACTCCGCGACTTCCTCCGTCTTGAGCAGATAGCTGATGTTGCCGCCGTTGCGCTCGTCCCAGCCGAGACGGTACATATTTGCCGTCGTGTCACACATCTCGCGCACAAAGGGCGCCGTCATGATATCCTTCATTTTCTCTCCTCCAGAATCTTCTTTTCATAGTTCATGATGGGGTCAAAGTCATTCTCCTCCAGCCCGTTGCGCCGCAGGTACTCCTCCCAGACGTCGCCGAAGGGCAGCATCTTGACGCGCTCCTGCAGGTACATGAGGCGGGTGAACTCCCCCTTCTCCTGCACTTCTTTCATCGCCGCGTTGGGCAGAAGCAGCGCATACAAAAGCCCCTTCTCGACGGAGCGCTGCCCCGTCACCCACGCAAACACGCGGTTGATGGAGGCGTCGAAGTAGTCGAGCGCGATCTTGACCTTGCCGAGCGCGTCGTTGCGGACGACCTCCTTCATGATCTCCTTGAGTTCATCCTCGAAGATGACGACGTGGTCGCTGTCCCAGCGCACGGGGCGGGAGACGTGCAGCGCCACCTTGTCGTAGAAGGCGAGCATGGCGGGGATCTTGTCGGAGACCACCTCGGTCGGGTGATAGTGCCCGTTGTCGAGCAGCGAGCAGATGCCGCGCGTCGCCGCATAGTTCTGACAGAATTCGCTCGGACCGACCGTGTAGCTCTCCACGCCGATGCCGAACACCTTGCTCTCGACGGCGGGGATCACCCACTCCTTGTCATAGTTTTCGAGGATCTCGTCGAGCGACTGCTTGTAGCGCAGGCGGGGCGAGAGACGGTCGGCGGGAATGTCCTTATAGCCGTCGGGGATCCAGATGTTGACGAGGCAGAGGCTGTTCATCTCCTTTGCAAGATACGCGGCGATCTCCATGCTGCGCTTGCCGTGCTCCACCCAGAACTTTCTCGTCGCCTCGTCGGGCGAGGAGAGCGTCAGCCCGTCCTTCATCTTCGGGTGCGCGAAGAAGGTCGGGTTGAAGTCGATGCCCTCGATGCCGTGTTCCTTTGCGAACTTCACCCAGGGTGCGAAGTGCTCGGGGCGGTAGGCGTCGCGGTCGATCTTGCCCTTCTCATCGCCGAGGAAGGCGTAGCTCGCATGGATGTTGATGCGCTTGGTGCCGGGCATCAGCGAGAGCGCATAGGCATAATCCGCCATCAGCTCTTCGGGCGTGCGCGCACGGCCGGGGTAATTGCCCGTCGTCTGGATGCCGCCCGAGAGGCTCTCGGCGCCCTCGAACCCGAGCACGTCGTCTCCCTGCCAGCAGTGCACGGAGATCGGCACGCGCTGCAGCGTCGCGAGCGCCGCTTCGGTGTCGATGCCGAGGCCGGCGTACGCCTTCTTTGCTTCCTGATAACTCATGATCTTACCTCCACTTGTCATATTGATGGTTTTTATCGTTTTATTCGGTCGTTCAGCGGCGCGCCTGCACGCTCAGATTTCCGAGCGCCGTCGCCTCGATGGGCAGCGCCACCACGCGGATCCCGCAGAGCGAATAGGTCAGCTCGTTGAGATAGCTGTTCTTGGCGCCGCCGCCCACGATGTAGAGTGTCTCGAAACGCTTGTCCATACAGGTGCTGAGTTCGGTGAGCGCGAGGCGATAGCTCGTCGCGAGGCTGCGATAGGCGCAGCGGAAGAAATCGCCGATCGTCACGGGGCGCTTGTCCGCGTCGAACCAGCTCTCGAACGCCGCCTTCATGCTCTCGGGCGCGAGGAAACGCGCGTCGTCGGCGTCCACGATGCCCGCAAAGGCGCTCTCCTGCGCCGCGTGCATGACGTCGTCATAGGACATCTCGGGGCACAGCTCCTTCTTGAGCGACTGGATGAGCCACATTCCCATGATGTTTTTCTGAAAACGGACGTATCCCACGCCGCCCTCGTTGGAGAAGTTCGCCCTGCGCGCGGCGTCCGTGCAGATGGCGTGCGGCGATTTGGCACCGAGCAGCGACCACGTGCCGCTCGAAAGGTAAGCGCCCTCCGTCATGGGAATGCCCTCCACGGCGCTCGCCGTGTCGTGCGAGGCGCAGAACACCACCTGCGTGTCGCCCCCCACTTCCGCCGCGATCTCGGGCAGGAGCGAGCCGAGCGCGCTCCCGGGCGCCGTGAGCTTGCAGAAGAGCTGCTGCGGCAGTCCCAGCGCGCCGATGAGTTCGCGGTCATACTCTCCCGTCGCGGCGTTGACAAGCCCCGTCGTCGTCGCATTGGTATATTCGTGCGCCTTGACTCCCGTCAGACGCCAGGAGAGATACTCGGGGATCATGAGAAAATCGGTCACCCCTTCCAGCCGGCCGCGCACAAGATCGTCCGACAGCTGATAGACGGTATTGAAGGGCTGGAACTGAATGCCCGTGTGCGCATACAGCGTCTCGAAAGGCACCTTGCGATGCACCTCGCCGATGACGCTCTGCGTACGGTCGTCGCGGTAGGCGTAGCAGGGCAGCACCTCGCGCGTTCCCCGCAAAAGAACATAGTCGACCGCCCAGGTGTCGATGGCGAGACTCTCGATGTGCGGGTATTTGGCGAACGCCGCCCTGATCCCCGCCTTGACGTTTTCAAACAGCGCGGCGATATCCCAGACGAGATGCCCGTCCTGCCGCACGACGCCGTTGGGGAAACGGAACACTTCCTCGGTGCGCATCGCACCGTTTTCCTTCCAGCCGACAATGTGGCGTCCGCTCGACGCGCCGATATCGATCGCCAGGTAATATTTCATATCCTTCATCTCCTTTTCCCTCTCTTCAAACGTATTATATCACACCTTGAAAATAAAACAAGGACGTTATTTTTGAAAAATACTGTCCTGACTTGACTTTTTTCTCCTTTTGTGCTATCCTATCCGCATGGACAGCACCATCATTGAACGCCTGACAAGGCTCACCGACGAGGAGCGCGACATCCTGCGCGGCAAAGCGGTACGCAAGGGCGACTACACCGTCTCCGAGCGGTTCATCGTCGACAGCGCAAAACTCCTGGAGGGGAAGGAGCTGGATCTGCGCCTGCACACCCGCTTTATCGACTTTCCCGAACACGGACATGACTACATGGAATTCATGTATGTGTATGCGGGCAGCATCTCCCACGTCATCGGCAGGGAGACGCTCACGCTCGAGCGCGGCGACATCCTCTTTCTCAACCGCCACGCGCGCCACTCCGTCAGACGGGCGGGCGAGACGGACATCGGCATCAACTTCATCCTCTCCAACCCCTTTTTGCAGGTGGTCTTTCAACAGGTCAAAAACAACCCCGTGATGAGCGAGTTTCTCACGCACAATTTCGACGACCGCGGCGAAGGCGAATATCTGCTGTTCCGCACCAAGGACAACTTCCCCATCCGCAATCTGATGGACAACCTCATTTTCGCCATCGTCAACCGCTCGCAGGAAGTGTACGCCGGACTTGTCACACTGCTCTTTTCCTATCTCGCATACTACCGCGACACGCTCGTCAACACCCTGCGCGACACCTCTCCCGATGCGAAGCTGCGGCGCGCCGTGCTCGATTACCTCGAGCGGCACTATCCGGACGCCACCCTCGGCGAACTTGCGCGGACGCTCGGTTATGCGCCCGCCTATCTCTCGCGCCGCATCCGCGACGCGACGGGCAAGTCCTTCCGACAGCTGCTGCAGGAGGAGCGCATCCAGGCAGCGGGCAAACTGCTGCACACGTCCTCGCTCGATATCGAAGAGATCGCCCGCGCCGTCGGCTATGAAAATCAGAGCCACTTCTACCGCATCTTTTCCAAGACATACGGCATGACGCCGCACAAATACCGCAAAACCGCCGAATGAACGCCGCCCCCGCACGGGGGCGCGCACTTTTTGCAGAAACTGCATTCGCCGCCCCGAAAACTCTTGCTTTTTTCGCCCGGATGGTGTAAGATAAACATACTGCACCGGCTTCCCGCCTCTGTAATTCAAAATCATACGCTTCCGTAGTTAAATGGATATAACAGCCCGCACCTTTCGGGCCGTTGTGCGTTCGCGCGAGGGCTTTGCACGCTGCTCTGCCGAGTGGGCCCCTTTCAGGGGTTTCGGCAGATACCTGCTACAAGCCATAGGCTTGTCGGCGGGAATACAAATTGGATACGCTTCCGGAGTTAAATGGATATAACAGCCCGCACCTTTCGGGCCGTTGTGCGTTCGCGCGAGGGCTTTGCACGCTGCTCTGCCGAGTGGG
>CALVWN010000037.1 GCA_944367415.1 uncultured Clostridia bacterium
GGCTCGAGGGAGAGCTGGATGACGGGTTCGGGGAACTCCATCTTCTCGAGGATGATGGGATGCTTCTCATCGCAGAGCGTATCGCCCGTCGTCGTGTTCTTGAGACCGACGATGGCGCAGATATCGCCCGAATAGATCTCGGAGATGTCCTTTCTCTCGTTGGCGTGCATCTGCACGAGGCGGCCGACGCGCTCCTTCTTGTCCTTGGTCGAGTTGTAGACGTAGGAACCTGCAGAGAGGACGCCCGAATAGCAGCGGAAGTACGCGAGCGAACCGACGAACGGATCGGTCGCGATCTTGAATGCGAGGCCGGAGAAAGGCTCTTCGTCCGACGTCTTTCTCTCCTCCTCCTCGCCCGTCTTGGGGTTGACGCCCTTGACGTGGTCGACGTCGAGCGGGCTGGGAAGGAAGCGGATGACGGCGTCGAGCAGGAACTGCACGCCCTTGTTCTTGTAGGAGGAGCCGCACAACATGGGAACGGCCTCCATCTTGAGGGTGCGCTCGCGCAGGCCCGCCAAGATCTCCTCCTTGCTCAGCTCCATCGTCTCAAGGTATTTTTCCATCAGCTCGTCGTTGGCGGAAGCCGCCTCCTCCACGAGCTTGTTGCGATACTCCTCGGCGAGCTCCTTCATATCATCGGGAATGGGCTCCTTTCTGAAGTCCTTGCCGAGATCATCATAGTAGATCTCTGCCTCCATGTTGATGAGGTCGATGATCCCGCGGAAAGTATCCTCCTTGCCGATGGGCAGCTCAATGGGAACGGGGTTTGCGCCGAGGCGCTCGCGGATCATACGCTCCACGCGGAAGAAGTCGGCACCGTTGATGTCCATCTTGTTGACGTAGGCAATGCGGGGGACCCGGTAGGTATCCGCCTGGCGCCACACCGTCTCGGACTGCGGCTCCACGCCGCCCTTGGCGCAGAATGTCGCGATCGTTCCGTCCAAAACGCGCAGCGAACGCTCGACTTCGACGGTGAAGTCGACGTGACCGGGCGTGTCGATGATGTTGAAGCGATAGCCCTTCCAGATACAGGTCGTCGCGGCGGATGTAATGGTGATGCCGCGCTCCTGCTCCTGCACCATCCAGTCCATCGTCGCGGCGCCCTCGTGCACTTCACCCAGCTTGTGCGTCTTGCCCGTGTAGAACAGGATGCGCTCGGTGGTCGTGGTCTTGCCGGCGTCGATGTGCGCCATGATGCCGAAATTTCTCGTATGCTGTAAATCGTATTCTCTTGCCATACAGTTCCTCTCTTAGAAACGGAAGTGCGCGAACGCCTTGTTCGCTTCCGCCATTCTGTGCGTGTCTTCCTTCTTCTTGACGGAACCGCCCGTGTTGTTGTAGGCGTCCATCAGCTCGGCGGCGAGCTTCTTGCTCATCTCGCGCTCGCTTCTCTTTCTCGTGTTGATGACGAGCCAGCGGATGGCAAGCGTCTGACGGCGCTCGGGGCGGATCTCGACGGGAACCTGGTAGTTTGCACCGCCGACGCGGCGTGCCTTGACTTCGACGACGGGCGTGATGTTCGCAAGCGCCTGCTTGAAGATCTCCATGGCGTCCATGTTGAGCTTCTCGCTCATGATCTTGAAGGCGTCGTAAACGATGCCCTGCGCAACGCTCTTTTCGCCGTCGAGCATGATCTGGTTGATGAGCTTGGTGACGACCTTGCTCCCGTAAAGGGGATCGGGCAGGACGTCTCTCTTCGGGACTTTCCCTCTTCTGGGCATGATTGTTTCCTCCTTTTGGAATTTTTGAAATGCGTTTTCGGCCGATGGGCGGCCACCCTTCAATACGGCTGTCGCTTGCCTTGCGGTAGCGATCCTTCTGCCCTTGCGGGCATACTGCCTACTTCATCGGGGATGATATTCCGAAATCAGTAGGGACAAATGGTAAGCCGTGCTTACTTAGGGCGCTTTGCGCCGTACTTGCTGCGCGATTGCTTGCGCTTTGCAACGCCTGCCGTATCGAGCGCGCCGCGGATGATGTGATAGCGGACGCCGGGCAGATCCTTGACTCTTCCGCCGCGGATGAGCACGGAGCTGTGCTCCTGCAGGTTGTGACCTTCGCCGGGAATGTAGACAGTACCTTCCTGCTTGTTGGTCAGCCTGACTCTCGCGATCTTACGAAGCGCCGAGTTGGGCTTCTTGGGCGAAGTCGTCGTCACGGAAAGGCAAACGCCGCGCTTTTGCGGGCACGCGTCGAGGATGGGGCACTTGGACTTGTTCGCCTCCGTCTCTCTGCCCTTCTTGATGAGCTGGTTGATCGTGGGCATCTTGTTACCTCCTTTTCAGATTCCGGAATATCCTCTTTCCGCATTTTGGGCGCACAAAAAAATGCGCCTATGAGAAAACAGGCAAGTTGCATTGTACCAAACCCGCGCCCGTTTGTCAAATGTTTGAAAGGTCATTTTACAAAATTTTTCCCCTTTCGCGCTATTATAATGCTATTATAATAGTATAAATGTCCCCTTTCCGCCCCCCGGCGCCCCGGAAAGAGCGCCGCGCGCGGCGCAAATTTTGCATTTGGCGCGGGAAAATCTCGGACAGGGTATTGACAAAAATCGCAAAAAGCATTACAATACTGGGTGGAAATTCATAGAAGGAGATCAACCATCATGAACAAAATGACCATTCGAGACATCAAAGACTGGAAGGGCAAGCGCGCGCTGGTGCGCTGCGACTTCAACGTCCCCATGAAGGACGGCGTCATCACCGACGAGAACCGCATCATGGGCGCCCTCCCCACCATCAAATATTTAATGGAGCATGGTGCGAAAGTCATCCTCTGCTCGCACATGGGCAAGCCCCCCTCCATCTTCTCCGATGAAGTCAAGCTCAACAAGAAGGACAAGGCGAAGGTCGAGGCACTCCCCGCAGAGGAGCAGGCAGCGGCAAAGGCAGCCATCATCGATAAGGCAAAGAAGGACGACCTCAAAAAGCTCACGCTTGCGCCCGTCGCAAAGCGCCTCAACGAGCTGCTCGACAACAAGGTCACGTTCGCGACCGACGTCATCGGCCCCGACGCACAGGCGAAGGTCGCCGCCTGCAAGGACGGCGAGTGCGTGCTGCTCGAGAACCTCCGCTTCCACTGGGAGGAGGAGAAGAGAGATCTGGAGTTCTGCAAGAAGCTCGCCGCCTACTGCGACATCTATGTGAACGACGCCTTCGGAACGGCGCACCGCTCGCACGCCTCGACGGCGGGCATCGTCGAGTACGGGCTTGTCAAGACGGCGGTGTGCGGCTTCCTCATCGAGAAGGAGCTGACCGTCATGGCGGATTCCCTCGATCACCCCGTGCGTCCCTTCGTCGCCATCCTCGGCGGCGCCAAGGTCGCGGACAAGCTCAACGTCATCTCCAACCTGCTTGAAAAGTGCGACACGCTCATCATCGGCGGCGGCATGGCATACACCTTCCTCAAGGCGAAGGGCGGCTCGGTCGGCACCTCGCTCGTCGACGACGAGAAGATCGACTACTGCAAGGACATGATGAAGAAGGCGCAGGACATGGGCAAGGAACTGCTTCTCCCCGTCGACACCGTCATCACCAAGGAATTCCCCGATCCCATCGACGCCAAGATCGTGACGAGCGTCGTCTCCTCCATGCAGATCCCTGCGGACATGATGGGCCTTGACATCGGCCCCGAGACGCGCAAGCTGTTCGCCGACAAGATCAAGAGTGCAAAGACGGTCATCTGGAACGGCCCCATGGGCGTGTTCGAGAACCCCATCCTCGCCGAAGGCACCATCGCGGTCGCACAGGCGCTCGCCGATGCAAAGGGCGCGACGACCATCGTCGGCGGCGGCGACTCCGCGGCTGCCTGCACGCAGCTCGGCTTTGCCGACAAGATCACCCACATCTCGACGGGCGGCGGCGCATCGCTCGAGCTGTTCGAGGGCAAGGTGCTTCCCGGCATCGCCTGCCTCAACGACAAGAAGTAAGGAAGAGCTGCCCCGCGGGGCAGCTTTTCTTATGAACGCATCTCCGGAACGGGAAATTTTGCGGCGGCGCGCCCTTTCTTCGTTGCCTTTTTCCGGGGAGTGTGCTATAATGTGAACGAAATCAATCCGTAAGGAGAAACGATATGAAAGACTTCAGAAATGCGATCATTGCCGGAAACTGGAAAATGAACAACACGGCGAAAGAGGGCGTTGCGCTCGTCAACGCCATCAAACCGCTCGTAAAAGACGCCTCCTGCGAGGTCGTCGTGTGCGTTCCCGCCATCGACATCCCCGCCGTGGCGGAGGCGCTCGAGGGCAGCAACATCGCGCTGGGCGCGCAGAACGTCCACTTTGCGGAAAAAGGCGCCTACACGGGCGAGATCTCCGCGGCGATGCTCAAGGAATACGGCGTAAAGTACGTCATCATCGGGCACAGCGAGCGCCGTCAGTACTTCGGCGAGACGGATGAGACGGTCAACAAGCGCACGCTTACGGCGCTTGCGGCGGGACTTACCCCCATCGTCTGCATCGGCGCGACGCTGGAAGAGCGCGAGAGCGGCAAGACGGAAGATGTGCTTGCCAGACAGATCACCGAGGGCATGAAGGGCATCGACGACATCTCCAAGATCGTCATTGCCTACGAGCCTGTCTGGGCGATCGGAACGGGCAAGACGGCAACCTGCGAGCAGGCGAACGAGACCATCGGCTATATCCGCAAGAAGTGCGCCGAGGTGTTCTGCCCCAAGTGCGCCGAAAAGGTGCGTATCCAGTACGGCGGATCGATGAACGCGGGCAACTGCAAGCAGCTCATGGCGATGCCCGAGATCGACGGCGGCCTGATCGGCGGCGCATCCCTGAAGGCAAACGACTTTGCCACGATCGTCAACTATGACAAGGGCGGGATGCAGGGAATGAAACTTCCGAAGGAGCTTCTGTAAATGAAACCCACCTGTGCGATCATCATTATGGACGGCTACGGGATTGCTCCCGCAGGTCCCGGAAACGCCATTACGCTGGACGGCAGCAAAAATGTGAACGCCTATCGGGAGGAATACCCTTCCGCGACGCTGGGTGCGAGCGGGCGCGCCGTCGGTCTTCCCGACGGACAGATGGGAAACTCCGAAGTCGGACACATGAACATGGGCGCCGGGCGCATCGTCTATCAGGAGCTGACCAAGATCTCCAAGGAGATCGAGGACGGTGAATTTTTCCGGAACGGCGTACTGCTCAACGCGATGGACAGCGCCAAAAAGAACGGCAAAAAGCTGCACCTGTGGGGACTTTTGTCGGACGGCGGCGTTCACAGCCACATCACGCACCTCTTTGCGCTGCTGGAAATGGCGAAGAAAGAAGGCGTCCCCGAAACCTATGTCCACGCCTTCCTGGACGGGCGCGACACCCCTCCCACCTCTGCCGTGCACTATGTGCAGCAACTTCTCGACAAGATGAAGGAGCTCGGATACGGAAAGCTCGCCTCTCTCTCGGGAAGATATTACGCGATGGACCGCGACAACAACTGGGACCGCATCGAAAAGGCGTACGACATGCTCACCGTCGGAACGGGCATTCAGGCGGAAGACCCCATTGC
Source organism: uncultured Clostridia bacterium (assembly GCA_944367415.1). GTDB lineage: Bacteria > Bacillota > Clostridia > Christensenellales > Borkfalkiaceae > Gallimonas. The sequence continues at coordinate 5,520 of CALVWN010000037.1, forward strand.
CGCGCTGCACGCCTCCTATGACGCAGGCGTGACGGACGAATTTGTCCTGCCGACCAACATCACGCAGAACGGCAAGCCGGTGGCCCTGGTGGAAGAAGGCGACTCGATCATCTTCTTCAACTTCCGCCCCGACCGCGCAAGAGAGATCACGCGCGTGTTCTCGCAGGATCCGTTCGTCGTTCCCAAGGGGACGGCATTCGAGCGCAAGACGGGATTCCTGCACCCCGTGTACGTCTGCTTTACGGTGTACGACGCCGAATATAAGAACGTCGCGATCGCCTTCCCCAAGCAGAGCCTCAAAAATACGCTGGGCGAATACCTTGCCTCGCTGGGCAAGAAACAGCTCCGTATCGCCGAGACGGAAAAATATGCGCACGTCACCTTCTTCTTCAACGGCGGCGTCGAGGAACCCAATCCCGGCGAAGTGCGCGTGCTGATCAACTCGCCCAAGGTGGCGACCTACGACCTTCAGCCCGAGATGAGCGCTCCCGAAGTCACCGAGCGCGCCATTCAGGAGCTGAAGACGGGCGACTATGACGCCATGATCCTGAACTTCGCAAACTGCGACATGGTCGGGCATACGGGCGTCATTCCCGCCGCCGTCAAGGCCGTGGATACCGTCGACAAGTGCGTGAAAAAGGTCGTCGATCAGATTCTCTCGATGGGCGGAAGCGTCCTGCTCACGGCAGACCACGGCAACGCGGATAAGATGCTCGACACGGACGGCGAGCCCTTCACGGCTCACACCACCAATCCCGTCCCCGTCGTGCTCATCTCCGACAAATACAAGAACGTCCGCCTTCGCAAAGACGGCATTCTCGCCGATCTCGCCCCCACCCTTCTGGAGGTCATGGGTCTCCCCGTTCCCCCCGAAATGACGGGCAAGAGCCTGATCGAAAAAGCCTGAACGTCCTTCACGCCCCGATCGGACGGCGATCTCCTGCGCAAGCGCGCGGCGGATCGGCGGGCGGAAGGATCTCAGACGGCCGACGGAACGTTCCGATCGCCGCCTTACCTGCAAACCATAAAAAAACCGATGCGCTCGGCGCATCGGTTTTTTCTTTGCCCTGCCTGTCTGCAAAAGGCGGATGTCTATTCTTCTTCCTGCGAGGGAGCGCGAAGCGCGGCGGGCGTCTCCTCCGACGGCACGCACGCAGACGTACGCGGCGAATCGGATTTTGCCTCGGATGCTTGCGAAGGCCCGCACGCAAGCGGCGAAGATTGGCAAGCGGCGCCGCCCTGTTCCGAAGGGACGTCTTCCGTGCGCACGGACGCCGACAAAGGCGCCTGTCCTGCAAGGGGCAGCTCGGAATGCTCCGACACATCCGGATCCCGACGGCTCTTTTTGTGCTTCATCTTGCCGACGCCGAGCACGTCGGCGAGTTTTCTCCCGGAGGCGATGTTGAGCGCCAAGAAGACGAGATTGAACACCGTGAGGGCGAGCGTCTGATAGGACGGGCCGACGGTGACGGAGAAAAACTCGAGGTTGTAGCCGAAACTGCCCGTCAGTTCGGAGATGAGTTCCTGCCCGTTTGCGAGCTGCATGACTTCGACGATATAGTGTTCGAGTTCGGCGATGGGCGTTGCCATGAAGGAGAAGCGCAGCAGCGCGCAGGCATACGTCCCGGGGATAAAGGCGCAGATGGTCTGAACCCAGCTCGGGAGCATTCCGAGCGGCATATAGGCGCCGATGAGGAACCCGACCGCCGTCGAAAAGACGGCGACGAGGCTGGCCATCGTGCCCTCCGTCTTGATGAAGGAACACAGGAACACCGTCATGAGCGTGGACGAGATGGTCGCATAGAGTGTCACGCCGAGCACGGTGAGGAAGTCGACGAACGTGAGGAAAAATTCCTGCATGCACGCGAGATAAATAAAGCAGATGACGAGGTAGACGACGCACACGAGGAGCGTCACCAGGAAATTAAAGACGACATAGCTGCCGATGAGGGCGCCGCGTCGGATGGGCGAGGAGACGAAGTCGCGGTTGACGCCGCTCTGTTTGTCCTCGACAAAGACGGTATTGGTCTGCAAGGCGACGGTGATGGTTGAGAGCGCGGCGATCCCCGAGAGCATCCACGAATCGACGAGCGTGCCGATGTACTGATTGAGGGAGTCGTTGGGCGTAATGCCCATGCGGTAGAGGGTATTCTGCACCGTGGAGAGTTCCAGGTTGCGCAGGAAGAAGATATAGACCGCAAAGATGATGACGGGAACGAGCAGCGTGTAAAAGAGCCGGATCTTGTTCTTGAAAAAGACAAGAAGGTGCCGCCGGGTGAGCTGCCCGAAAACGGAAAGGACGTTGGTCTTATTTTGTTGCATCGCCGCCCTCCTCCGTCAGAATGATGTTGCGCCCCGTGACGTTCAGGAAGACGTCGTCCATGGTACCCTTGAGAATTTCCACGTCGTCGGTGTAGGCATCGAAATCGCGCATGAGCCGTTTTGCCGCGTCGCTGTTCTGGACGCGAATGCGGTACGCCTTCCGGACCTCGTCATAGGAAAAGGAATACCCCTCGCGCAGGAGCCCCGTCTCGAAGGACTCGTCGCGCTTGCGATAGCTCAGAAGACTGTCGTAGGAATAGCGGTTTTTGAGCTCGTTCGGCGTTCCCTCGGCGATAATGCGGCCCTTGTCCATGATGACGACATACCCCGCCTTTTCCGCCTCTTCGAGGTAGTGGGTCGTGAGAAAGACCGTCATGCCCGTCTCGGCACGGATGCTGTCGATGAGCGACCAGACCGTGAGCCGCGCCTTGGGATCGAGCCCCGTGGAGGGTTCGTCCAGCATGAGAAGGCGCGGGCGGTGGACCATGGCGCGCGCAATGTCCACACGGCGCTGCTGTCCGCCCGAGAGGTTTCCGACGGGACGTTTCAGGAGGGTCTGCAGGGACAAAAGTTCGATGATCTCGTCGACATTGCGTTTTTTTTCGGCACGCGTCAGCCCGTAGAAGGAGGCGCGCACGTCGAGGTTCTCCCACACGGTGAGCTGTTTGTCGAGGACGCTCGACTGAAAGACGATGCCGATCTCCTGTTTGATCTGCTCCGCCTGGGTATCGAGATCATGCCCGCAGACGGTCACTTTTCCCGCGTCCTTTTTGAGGATGGAACAGATGATATTGATGGTGGTACTCTTTCCCGCGCCGTTGACGCCGAGGAAGGCAAACAGCGAGCCCTTTTTGACGGCGAAGGAAATGTCGTCCACCGCCTTTACGTCGCCGTACGATTTGGAAAGATGTTCGACAATAACAGAATAGTCCATGCGTTTAACCCTTTTCGATGACATCGCGGTGCTGTTCGAGCAGTCCGTCGTAGACGGCGAACACATCGTCAAAGCAATGGATGCGCAGCTTCTCATGCACGCCCTTCCGATCGGTCTGCTTGATATTATAGATGCGGAAGAACGGCCCGTACCACTTGAACCCGCGGCAGAAATGTTTGATGACGGTGTCCTCGCGGACGGCGCGCTGTTCGTTGAACGGGCGTGGAAGAAACAGCTTCTTCTCTGCCAGAAAGTTGAGCGCCGACTGATCGGGCATCATCATGCGCCGGTTTTTTACGCGCGCACGGGCGCGGGCGAGAAGCCCCGTCTCGCGGCAGCGCGCCACGTTGAGCAAAAGCACGCCCGAATTACAGTAGTCGCGGCGGATCCAGAATTTTCCCTCCTGATCCCTGACCGCGCCGAACTCATAGCCCGTGATATCCGTCTCCCAAAGCGGGGAAACATCCCTGCGGCACATCGTGTCGGTGTCGAGATAGAGCAGCTTGTCGGGCATCGGCATGCAGTCGAAGAGCAGCCGCAGCATGGCATAGGGCGTGTAAAATCCCCTCTCGTTCTTCCCGCCCGCAAGGTATTTGCGGTACGCATCCCCCGCGTCCACGATGGCAACGACGGTATCGGGATGACAGGCCTGCAGCGCGCGCTCCAGCAGCGCGCGCTGCGCCTCTGTGAGAGGCGCAAACCGCGCGTCTACCTCGGTGAGGTCGAGCGTCACCATGCGCACTTCGAGCGCCCGCGGCGTATGCATGGCGATGGAGAGCGCCGACAGGAGAAGCTGCGGAAAAATCTTTGCATTTCCGCAGTAACATAGTGCGATCCGTTCCGCCGTATGCCCGTTTTGTGCCATTTTCATTCCCTCGCAACGGCTGTATTTGTCATTCCCGTTTGATTATACGGAATTTCCCGCAAGCTGTCAATCGCTTTACGATATGGCGGTTGTGTTTTCACCAAACATTCTCTTTTACCGTCCGAATGCCCCGAGATAGATGGCGCGCACTTCCTCTTCCGTCGGCTCGTAGGCGGATTTTTTGATATTTTTGTTGCCCATCGCGCGCACGGCAAATTCCTCCAGCCGCGCGCGGGGGATGTCCTCCTTTTTGCCGAGCAACGCGTCGATCGTCACGCAGACGCCCTCCAGCGTGTCGCCGCAGGCGGCGAGGATATCCGCAAGGGCGGGCACCTTCTTTTTCTCGCAGAGCCGCAATGCCCCGCCGAGCAGCAGCCCGTTCGCCCTGCCGTGGTCGATCCCGTAAAAGTATGTGAGCGCGTACCCCATGCCATGCACGGCGGTCGTGCCCGACTGGGCGATCGTCATGCCGGCGAGCATGGAGGCATAGAGAAGCGCGTCGCGCTCGTCAAGGGTGAGCTCGCCCGCCGTCTTTCTGAGAAGCGGATAGAGAATGTGCAGGCTCTCCCTTGCGAGTGCGTCGGAGAGCGGCGTCGCATTGCGCGAGAGCATCCCCTCCACGGCGTGCGAGAAGGCGTCGAGCGCCGTATTGACGGTGGAGGCGACGGGAAGATGCGCCATGTACTTTCCGTCGAGGAAGGCAAGGCGCGGGAACATGGCGGGGCTTGTGATGCTCGTCTTGGTCTCCTTTGCATCGTTGGTGAGGATGGTGTAGGGCGTGACCTCGCTGCCCGTCCCCGCCGTCGTGGGAACATGCGCCATCGGGAGCGCGCGCGCCTCATAGCCGCCCGCAAAGATCTCGTCGTCCGTGCGCTCCTGCACGGCGAGCGTGGCGATCGCCTTCGCCGCGTCCATCGGCGAACCGCCGCCGATCGCGACGATACAATCCGCACCCGCGGCGGCGAGCAGGGCGACCCCCTCCCGCACGCAGGCGACGGTGGGATTGGGCGTCACGCGGTCAAAGACGGTCGCGGTCTGCCCGTTTTTTGCCAGCGCCGCAAGCACGTCGCCGAGGGCGCCGTTCGCGGCAGAGCTCTTTCCCGTGACGATGAGCGCGTGCGTGCCGAGCGCTTTGAAACACTCGCCCTGCGACAAAACGCAGTCCCGCCCGCAGATCACCTTGGTCGGCATATAGTAAGTAAACGGCTGCATACCTTCCTCCCTCTATTGCATTGCCACGCGCACGAAGCAGATGGGCATCCCCTTGGAGGAGAAGTTCGCCTCGTACTCGGTGACGATATTGTCCTTTGCAAATTCGCTGTGGTGCAGATCGCGCGAGAGCGCCAGCACCTTGAACCCGTGCTCCTCGAACTTATGAAGGGAGTAGTCGAAGAAGGGCTCGCTGTCCGTCTTCTGCACGATCTCCCCGCCGGGCTTCAGGAGTTTTTTGTAGATATTCAGAAAGCGGTCGGACGTTAAGCGCTGTTTTTCCCTGCCCGCCTCGGGAAGGGGCGTCGAGAAGTTGAGATAGATGCGGTCGATGCTCCCCTCGGGGATATAACAGGGCAGAATTTCTGCGGCGATATTGAGGAAGCGCACGTTCCCGATGCCCTCCTCCATCACGCGCTCCATCGCGGTGAGCACGACGTTGGTACACACCTCGACCGCCAGAAAGTCGCACCCGCGCTCTCTTTTGGCGAGTTCTGCGATGAACGCGCCGTTCCCGCAGCCCACTTCGAGCTCGACGGGAGCGGTGCGCCCGAACACCTCTTTGTAGTCGAGAAGAAAGCGGTAATTCTCCGCCGCCTCCTTTAAGTTCCTGCACGGCTTGCCGCGGGCGACCAACACGGGCGCGCATGCCTCGACGCGTGCCTCGAGGTTGCGCTTTCTGCGCATCCGCATCAGTTTTTCCCCGTGGAGCCGAAGCCGCCCGCACCGCGCACGGTGTCGGAGAGTTCGTCCTGCTCCGTGAACTGCACCGCGTAGTAGGGCGCGACGACGAGCTGGGCGATGCGATCCCCCGCCTCGACGCGGCGCGCCGTCTTGCCGTGGTTGTGCAGGGCGACCATCACTTCGCCGCGGTAGTCGCAGTCGATGACCCCCACTTTGTTGGCGGGCGCGAGATCCTGCTTGCAGGCAAGCCCGCTGCGGGCATAGACGAGCCCCACCGTCCCCGCGGGAAGTTCCAGGGCGATCCCCGTATGCAAAAACACGGTCTCCCCCGCCGCGATCTCGGCGCCCTCGCAGGCGTAGAGGTCGGCGCCCGCCGCAAACTGCGAGCCGTAGGCGGGGAGCCGCGCGTTGTCACTCAATTTTTTCACGTTGACGTTCATCTTGTTTTCCATGCAAAAAGCATACGACATTTTGCGCCGTTTGTCAAGAAATTCCGCCCGACGAAACAAAAGAGCGCCCCGTCGGGAGCGCTCCTTTGCATGGTGTTCATCGGATGCTGTACATGAGATCGGTATAGGAAGGATAGGGCCAATAGTCGGAGGAGCAGAGTTTCTCCATGCTGTCGGCGAGCGAACGCACCGCCTCCATGTCGGGAACGATGACGTGCGCCATCTTCTGCGACGCAGGGCCCTCGCCCGCAGGCATCTCGGAGAGATCTTTCTCCAGCTTCTTCATCGCCGCGAAGAACGCCTCGTTCATCGTGGAGAGCTTCTCCGCGAGCGCGGTGTCCTCGCCGCACGCCATCTTTTCGGAGACGGCGCGCTTGGCGGCGATGACCGAGCAGAGCTCGGCGATATAGCAGTTGACCGCGGGATAGATGTCCTGCTTGCCCATCTCGAGCATGGTCAGCGCCTCGATGTTGATGGTCTTGATGTAATTTTCCAGCGAAATGTTCGCGCGGGCGATGCACTCCTTCTCGGTGTACACCCCCTGCTTGACGAACACATCGATGTTCTCGCGCTTGAAGAACTCGGGCACGGCGTCCGCCGTCGTCTTGTTGTTGAGCAGTCCCCTTCTCTCCGCCTCCGGCTCCCAGTCGGGGCCGTAGCCGTTATAGTTGAAGATGATGCGGTAGTGATCTTTTAAGAGCTTCTTCGTGTACTTCCTGCAGGCTGCCTCGAAGTCCTCCGCGCCCGACAGTGCGGCCACCGCCTCGGAGAAGGTCTGCGCGACGATGGTGTTGAGCACGAGGTTGGGATCGGCGAC
>CALVWN010000038.1 GCA_944367415.1 uncultured Clostridia bacterium
GTCATAAGATTCCGCATACGTCTCCCCCGTTTCGAGGTTTTTGACGGACACGGTCTTGTTTTTGCGGTCGATGGCGAGCGCCTCGGTATGCACGCGCACGTCGATGCGGTAGCGCGCGAAGAAGGAGGCGGGCGTCTGCAGCGTCAGCTCCTCCTCGTCCGTGATCTCCCCGCCGATATAGTAGGGGAGCCCGCAGTTGGCATAGGAAACGTAGCCCGTGCGCTCGAGCATGACGATCTCGGCGCGCTCGTCCAGCCTGCGGATGCGTGCGGCAGCGGTCGCGCCGCCCGCGACGCCGCCGATGATGACAACTTTCATGGATCCCTCCGTTCAGATGCGAATGTTCTGCTCCCGCACCACGCCGAGGCGGTACGCCTCCAGAAGGTCGGTCAGCTCGGAGATGGTCTCCTGCATCCGTTTGCCCTCATCCGTGTCCCGGATGGAGAGGCGGTAATTGGTCTTCTGCACCACTTCGGTGACCGAGTGGATATCGCTCTCGTTGCGGATGGCGTCCTCCGCCGAGCGGAAGGGTTCGTAGGCGACCAGCCGCATCCCGTAGGAATTGCCGATGAGCGTGTAGCCCGCGATGCCCGTCTCGCGCTGGTAGGGACGCGACATCCCGCCGTCGATCATGAGAAGGCGCCCGCCGCATTTAATGGGCGTCTCGCCGTTTTTAAGATGCACGGGCATATGGCCGTTGATGATATGCGAGGCGGGCGACTGCGGGTCAAGCCCGAACTCCTTCATGATGTTCGAGATCACTTTGTCGTCGTTGAGATAGCTGTAATAGGAATTCTTCGCCTCGAAATAACAGCTCTCGTCCTTGACGAAGTAGCGCTCGAAGGTGGTCATGCGCTCCTTTCCGTAGAGCGGGGAATTTTCATTCGCCCACAAGAACCACATGGTGTCCTGACCGAACTGCTTTTCGGCACCGTCGGGAAGATAGTACCCCTTGCGCGCCCAGCTCTCCAATTCCTCGAAGAGCGCTCTGCCCGCGTAATACTTTTCCCCCACGCGCACCTTTTTGAAGGAGCCGTCCTCCTCGAGCGGAACACAGCCGTGGTAGAGCAGATTGCCGTTGCACACGCGGTACATACTGCCGCGCGTGAAGAGATAGGCGACGTGACGGCGCAGCTTTTCGCTGTTGACGAAGGCATAGCGCAGCTTCTCCATGACGAGAGTCTCCCCCGCCGACAGGCGGTACGGATCCTTGGGGTCGATGGTCGGAAAGTTGGTGTCCTCCAGGGGGTATGCCTTCCCGTCGATGGTGACGGTGCCGTGTTCGCGGTCGATCTTGTCGAGCAGCCGCCGCCCCTCCATGTTGTACTCGGGATGGCGGGCGATGAGCTGTCCTTCGAGCTTGAAGAGGATGATGGTGATCGCCTTGTGGATCTTGCGATCCATGTCGGGATCGTACGGCTCGTAACTCTGCGACCCATTGATCGTAAAGCACTCGCAGGGATCGCCCGCATAGGTGTCGAGCGCGAACTTGGCAAGCGGCAGAAGGTTGATGCCGTAGCCGTTCTCGATGGTCGCAAAGTTGCCGTACTTTGCCGAGATGCGCACGACGGACGCGATGCACGCGAGGCTCCCGCTTGCCGCGCCCATCCAGCAGATGTCGTGGTTCCCCCACTGGAAGTCGACGTTATCAAATCCCAGCAGCGTATCGAGGATAATGTGCGCACCCGGGCCGCGGTCATAGAGATCGCCGAGGATGTGGATGCGATCGACGGCGAGCCGCTGGATGAGGTTGCAGAAGGCGATGACGAAGTGCCGCGCCCGCTTGGTGGAGATGATGGCGGAGATGATGCCGTTGTAGTACGCCTCCTTGTCCTCCACCTCCTCCTTCTCGCCGAGCAGCTCCTCGATGATATAGGCGTAGTCGTGCGGCAGCTCCTTTCTGACGCGCGAACGGGTATACTTGGAGGCGATGCGCCGATTCACCCGCACGAGACGGTAGATGGTCGTCTTGTACCAGTCGTCGAGATCTTCCTCCGTCGCCTCGATCTGCGCGAGCTTTTCGGAGGGATAATAGATGAGCGTCGCCAGAGACTTCTTCTCCTTCATGGAGAGAGAGCCCTTGAACTCCTCCTCGATCTTCTTGCGGATGGAGCCGGAACCGTTCTTGAGGATATGTAAGAAGGGTTCATACTCGCCGTGGATGTCGGTGATGAAATGCTCCGTCCCCTTCGGAAGGTTTAAGACCGAGGAGAGATTGATGATCTCCGTCGCCGCATCCGCGACGGTCGGAAACTGAACGGAGAGCCGTTCGAGATACTTTTTATCTTGCATAATCATTCCCCTTTTCCCCATTATAACGCAAAAGCGGGCGGATTGCAATACCCGCCCGCAAATTTACGAAAAAAAGCGTTCCCGCCAACGTTTCCGCCGGGTCGGACAGAAACCCCCGCGGCACTGAAGTGCCGCGGGGGTCATTTTTCATCGAACACAAGCTCATCCGGGTTTGTCCATACAAAAATAATGATTGCTTTCTTCTCTTTTTTGAACATATGTCTCCCCTTTTGCATGATTTTTTCTTATATTTCTTCTAATGAAAATTCCATTCTTTCCGGATTCGTCCATACAAGATAAAATGAATTATACCACGTGAAAAACTTGTATTCACCAACATAATAATCCTGAGATATCATGAACATATTATGCAACAGCTCCACATATAACACGATTGCTCCACCATATTCTCCATAGTATTGGATGATGTTCGGATAGTACACATTATCCTCCAAAGCCCTTTTAAGAAAGGAATACATATCCTCCTCCCCTTCTGCATAATACAGCGTCCCCTTCAAATCATCGAAATGCTCCAGGAGTTGCGTCTTGAACATCTCTTGAGATTCATCTGTAAATGTTACAGGGTCTTCCTCATCCACTTTCTTAATTGCTTCCAGATCCGCATCCGTGATCAGGCCTTCGTTGTACGCTTCCAGCAAGGTATAGAACTGCCTGTCTTCCTCACACGCCGTCAGTCCCAGGCACATGGCGACGGCGAGGATCGCAGCCGCCATCACCGCCAGACACTTTTTCATGTTCTTTTTCCTCCACTAAAATTTTCTACTCTTTCATGGCATCGCAACAATTACAACACACTATTTGTCTGCACTCGATCTCGGGCGTTCCTCTATGAAATCATCTCCTTTATCGTATAGTATTTACCAAACCACCTTTAACATATCACTATTTACATTTTTTGTCAATCCTTTACAATGCATTCTCCCGCGGAAGAAGAAAGCCCCCGCGGCACTGAAGTGCCGCGGGGGCGATGATCAGATTCAGCCGACCAGGCCGTCGCCCGTGATGGTCGAGTAGTTGTTCATGAACATCGACATACTGCGCTTGGTGCCCTCCGTCTGCCCGAGGCAGGTGATGGTGAACCCGGACTTGTTCTGATCGCCCAGCCATGCGGGGCGCACGACGCCGTAGTACACCGTCTCGCCGCTGTCGCCGCCGTTGGAGCCCTTAAGCGTCTCGGTGAAGGTGAACTTGATATAGCCGTCGCCGTACATCTTCCAGGTGCCGATGGGCGTTCCCGTCGCAGTCGAACCGTCGTAGATATCGCCCGTCTCGGGATCGGACGCACTCTGCGTCAGCACGACGTCGCGCGAGACATTGACCGCATTCGCTGCCGACGTCATATCCTTCTGGTTGAGCGTGACGACCATCTTGAACTTGCCGCCGTCCGTGAAATGGAACAGCTCCTCCGCCGAGACGGCACGGTCGATTTCGCCACTGTAGCGGTTGGGATTGATGACGATCTCGCCATAGCTGTTGAGATAGTATTGGTGCAGCTGCGTCACGAAGCGGCCCGTGTCGCCGTCCTTGCGCGTGATGTACGCCGCGACCGAGACGCCCGCCGACGTCGTGAACAGATCGTTGTGCCCGGGCAGAATGATGTCAAGCTCGGTATTGCCCTCGCTCTTGTTGTGCCAGGTGAAGCCGCCCATGTATTTGTTGCCCTCGTTGTTCGTGTTCCCCGGCCCGACGTTGTAGATGACGCCGCCCTCCGTCGAACGGTACAGGCCCCAGACGCTCTCGCTCCTGCCGCCCCACATCTGATAGTTGTCCGCAAGGCCGTCGTAGGAGTGCATGGAATAGTAATACGTCTTGCCCTCTTCGAGGATCTGCTCGTTTTCGTCCATGACGGTCACGTTGTCGTGACGGGCGATGACGGGCGCTTCCATGTTCTGCTTGGAGATGTTCGTTCCGTAATAATCGTGCTGCCAGCCGACTGCCTGGCTGTCGCCCTCGGCGGGCGTGCCGTTGTACAGATCCTGAATGTCGTTCTCCACCCAGTTGCGGATGTCGTCGTGCGACTGCCAGGTCTTGCCGTCCTTTCTCAGCCCCGTTGCGGGGTCAAGCTCGATCATATAGTTGCCCGAGCCGAAGGAGCCGTACGCCATGTACATTCCGCCATCCGGATCGAAGATGATCTGCGGGTCGATGCCGTTGACGTCTTTCTCCGATTCGCCGCGCAGAATGGTGGACTGCATGAGCACCGCGGGATCGCCGTTGGCGTCCAGAACGGGCTTGAACGTGCCCGCGTCGAGCGAATCCGACTCATAGAGCAGGATGCAGGCGCGCGCGTAGCAGCCGCTGTCGCCGGGGACGACGATGCCCGAGCTGTTGCCCGCGCCGTCGACGACGCAGGTATACAGCCAATAGCCGCTACCGTCCGGCTTCGCGACGATGTCGGGCGCCCACCAGCTCGCCGAATCGGTGGTGTACGCCGCATCGCTGCCGCGCGTCGTGATGGTACCGACTTCGTCCGCCGTGCCGCCCTCGTTGTACAGCCATTCGCCCGAACGCGCGCGCACGAAATCCTCGTCGCGCGTCGAGACGTCAAACGTTCTGCCCGCGTACATCCAGGTCTTCATGCCGTCATAGGAGACGTGGATGGCGTTGCCGTAGGTATTCATCCCCGCCATCGAGCCGAGCGCCGCCTCCGTCTGGTTGTTCCAGCCCGTCGAGAAGATATAGTAGACAGACTGTCCGTGACTGTTCTTGATCTCGATGAGCGAAGGGTCGTGCGTGTTGCCGAGCACGCTCTCGCCCGTGATCTCGCCGTAGTCGTTGGGCGTATCGGTGTACTGATTGCCCGGATCGGTAATGTAGGCGGGAACCACTTCAACGGAGCCGAGCGCGCCGCCCGCGCCCTCGTAGATGACCGTTCCCGCGGAGACGGCGGTAAAGACGCCGTCCGAATAAGTCGCGACCGCTTCCGATTCTGTCGAATACCCCTCTGCGTTGTAGGCGGCGACGACCTTCGCCCCCTTGACTTCGACGCTCGTCTCGGCGGCGTCCAGATAGCCCGCGCCGAGGTTGTCATAGCAAATGCGATAATCCGCCGCCTCTGCCGATCCCCCGCACGCCGCCAATGCGGACAGCGCGAAGCAGGAACCGAGCACGAGCGCAAGCACTTTGCCGGTTTGTTTCATGAAAAAATCCCCCCATAATTTTGTTTCTCCCATTGTAACACATTTCATCCGCTTTTGCAAGAGCAAAAAACGCTTTTTTCCAAATTCCTTGCCGCCGCGCGCCTTCCTCCGCCGCGAGAAAGACGACGAACCGACCGTGACGCCGGAGACGGCAGCCTGCTCACCGTACCATATTCCGTGCGGATTTAACCCCCTTTTTATGCGAATGTCACAAGAACAACACGAACGTGCGGTAAGATAAAGGCACATCCGAAGGGATGAGGAAGCTCCCCCGGGAGCCGCCCGAAAATGCCTACTCTCCACAATTTTTTCATATTCTCTCAAAGCGAAGCGCACACCGTAGTGATACGGCGTGCGCTTTGCGTTTATCCGTTCTTTTCCAGCCAGCGCTCTGCGATCTTCTCGGCGACGCGGATGCCGTCCGCCGCCGCCGACGTGATGCCGCCCGCATAGCCGCACCCCTCGCCGCAGGGATAGATGCCCGCCATCCCCTCCGCCTCGAGCGTCTGTGCATCGCGCACGATGCGCACGGGGGAGGAAGTGCGCGATTCCACGCCCGTCAGGACGCTCTCGTAGGCGGCAAAGCCGGCAAGTTTTGCGTCCATGTCGGGGAGTGCCGCCTTCATCGCATCGGTGATGGCGCGCGGGAAGATCGCCTGCATGGGCACGAAGCTCGTCCCGATCGCATAGCTCGGCTTGACTTCGCCGAAGTAGTAACTCTCCTTGTCCGCAAGGAAATCTCCGACGAGCTGCACGGGCGCGCGGTAATCGCTCCCCGCCGCAAGATAGGCGGCGCGCTCGAGCTTTCTCTGGAACTGCACGCCCGCAAGGGGATGCTCGCTCCCGAAGTCCTCCCGCCGCACCTGCACGACGAGCGCCGAATTGGCATTGCGCTCCGCGCGGGCGAAGTTGCTCATGCCGTTGGTGACGACGCCGCCCGCCTCGCTCGCCGAGGGGATGACGACGCCCCCGGGGCACATACAGAAGGTGAACACGGCGCGGTCGGAGGCATGGGAGACGAGCTTGTAGTCCGCCGCAGGCAGCGCTTCATATCCCGCGCCGTACTGCGCCCGCCCGATCGCCGCCTGCAGATGCTCGATGCGCACGCCGACGGCAAACTCCTTCTGCTGCATGATCAGCCCGCGGGAGAGCAGCATCTCGAAGGTGTCGCGCGCGCTGTGCCCGACGGCGAGCACGAGCGCGTCGCAGGCGATCTCGCCGCGGTCGGTGACCGCCGTGATGCGCCCGCCCTCCCGGCGCACATCCGCAAGGCGCTCCGAGAAGCGGAACTCCGCTCCCCGCGCGATGAGATCGCCCCGCAGATTGGCGACCACTTTTTTGAGGTTGTCGCTGCCGACGTGGGGCTTTCCGAGATACCCCACCTCTTCGGGCGCGCCGAAGCGCACGAAGGTGTCGAGCACCTCGCGGTTGCGCGCGTCGTTGGTCTGCGTGTTGAGCTTGCCGTCCGAGAACGCGCCCGCGCCCCCTTCGCCGAACTGCACGTTGCTCTCGGGGTCGAGCGCGCCCCGCTCGCAGAACGCCTGCACATCGGCGGCACGCTCCTCGACGCGCTTTCCGCGCTCCAGAAGCACGGGCGCGATGCCGTGATCGGCGAGGCGCAGCGCGCAGAACAGCCCCGCGGGGCCGGCGCCGACGATGACGACCTTGGGCGGATGCGCGACCTGCGCAAAAGTGCGCGGCGGCGGGGAATACGGCTCGGTGCCGCATTCGACGGAATACACCCATTTGATGTCCGACTTGTCGCGCGCGTCGAGCGATTTCTTTAAGATCTTCAGATACCGGCAGGGCGCGTGCAGTTTTTTCTCGCACAGCTTCTTGAGCGCCGTCTCCTTCTGATGGGGACGAAGGATGAGCCCCGTCAACGTCTTTCTCATGAAAGTGCCTCCGCAACGGCGTGCGCGGACGCGAACGCCCAATGCAGGTTGTACCCGCCGCATTCGCCGTCCACGTTGAGGATCTCGCCCGCAAAGTACAGCCCCTTGCGGCGCACGCTCATGAGATGTTCGTCCACCTCGGCGAGCGGAATGCCGCCCCGCGTCGCCTGCGCATAGTCGAAGCCGAGCGTTCCCGTCACGGTGAGCGGAAATGCCTTGATGAGCGCGGCGGCGCGCGCCCCGCCGCCCGTCAGTCGGACGATGTGCCGCGCAAGCCCGTTGCAGACCACGCACAGCAGCCCGTCCGCGCCCTGCCCGACCGCGCGTTCCACCCGCGCGGCGGGCACGTCGGGCAGAAGATCGACGAGCAGCGTATCCCCCTTCTGCGCATATGACGAGGCGCGGAACACCGCGTCGCCCGAGACGCCGCTCTCGGTGAACAGCACGTCGCCGCGGCAGGCGTACACCTCTTTCCCCGCGCGCATCACGCGCAGCCCCGCGTCGACGCGGATGCCCTTCAGCCCCCGCACGGCGGCGGGATCGCAGCGCAGCTGCACAAGAACAGGGGAAGTGGGCGTGACGGTATGCCCGAACGACGCTGCGAGCGCATAGGCGCTCCCGTCCGTGCCGAACTGCCTTGCAGCCCGTCCGCCCGCCGCCAGGACGACGGCGTCCCCCTCCGCCTCCCCGCCCGCATATCGCGCGGTGAATTTTCCGGAAACGTCAAGTTTTTCGACGAACGCTCCCGTCAAAACATCGACATGACGACGCTCCAGCTCGCGGCGGAAGAGATCGGTGACGGCAGACGCCTGCCGCCCCGCAGGGTACACCCTGCCGCGCGCGTCGGGCAGAAAGATGCCGCCCATGCGCTCGAGAAAGGCGACGGCGTCCGACGCGGAAAAGTGCGAAAGGACGCGGGCGACCTTCGCAGGATCGTCCGAAAAATAGTGCGTCTCGTCCATGCGGACATTGGTCACGTTGCCCTGCCCGTTGCCCGTCGCGGAGAGTTTTCTCCCCAGACGTTCGCCCCGTTCGAGGACGGTCACGCGTTTTCCCGCCCCGGCGAGCATGACGGCGCACGCAAGCCCCGCCGCGCCGCCGCCGATCACGATAATTTTCATCATATTCTTATCATACCGCATATAAAATTATTTGTCAATGCATTGACAGGATGCGTTTTTCGTGTTAAAATGAAGGAAACAAAAGGAGTGATATACCCATGTTTGCACTGTTGGCAGATGCCGCCCCCATGACGCTCATCGATTATCTGAAAGAGAACATGACGCTCACCATCATCCTCGGCGTCATTCTCGTCCTGATCGTGGCGCTCATCATCGTCATGATCGTCATTTCCGCAAAATATAAAAAGCAGAAGCGGCTCGAGGAAGCCTCCCCCGCCGAAGCATCCGCCGAGGCATCCGAGGCGCCCGAGGCGCCCGCGCCCGCCGAAGAAGTTCCCTTCGAGGAACCGGAGGAGCCGGCGTCCGCCGCACCCGCGCCCGCCGCAGAGGAAGTGCCCTTCGAGGAGCCGGAGGAGCCTGTCTTGCCCGAGCCGGCACCCGAGCAGGATCCCCTCATCGAACCCGAAGAGGCGCAGCCCGCAAAAGCGCAGCAGGAACAGCCTGCGGCGCCCGCCGAGGCACCCGCCAAGGAGGAGCCTGCCGAAGCGCCCGCCCCTGCAGAGGGAACGCCCGCCGAGGCGTCCGCGCCCGCCGAGGCTGCCGCAAAGGAGGAACCCATGAAACAGGAGAAAGCCGCACCCGCCAAAAAGGCAAAGAAGAAACCCGCGCCCGTCGGCAAGTGGGTCATCCGCGCCGCAGACGGCGGATTTGTGTTCGAACTGCGCGCCAGCAACGGCGAAATCATGCTGGTGAGCAACGAGTACACCAACATCGTCGGCGCGAAAAACGGCATTGCGACCTACAAAAAGAGCATTGCGGCGGGCAACTTCAGCATCGTCAAGACCAAGGCGGGCGACTATATCTTCCGCCTGATGAATGCCCAGAAGCGGCTCTTGTGCGTCAGCTCCAACTACCCCACGCAGGAGGGCTGCGAGAGCGCCGTGGAATCCACCAAGCGCTGGGCGGCGAGCGACGTCATCGAGACGCTCGACGAATAACACACCGACACGGGAAGCGCGCGGCAGACAGCCGCGCGCTTTTTTACATATTCTGCGTTCCGCGCTTGCCCTTGGAGAGCTTTTTGACGGAAGTGCGGTGTTCCTCGCCCGCGAACAGCCGCACGAGATTTTTGCGGTGGGCGAACCACGTCAGGAAGTTGAGTGCGAGCAGCAGCATAAAGACGGCGATCACCCAGCCGCTGTGCAGCATCCCGTTTGCCGAGTAGCGGAAGTAGAACACCAGCCCCTGCCACACCGACAGCCCCGAGACGCCCAGAAGCGACCCCATCGACCCCCACTCGGTGAGCGCGATATAGCCGACGACGACGAAGAGCAGTACGGCAAGCACGACGAGGATGTTCCACGCGTTCTCGCACGAGAGGCAGAACCAGAACAGTCCGAGCGAGGAGGCGATGCCCTTCCCGCCCTGAAATTTCATCGTGACCGGCCAGATGTGTCCGATGATGACGAACAGGCCGCAAAAGTAACGGGTGAAATCGGAGACGAGCACCTGCGTTCCCTCGAATACATAGCCGCGGAAGAGGAAAAAACTGATGAGCGCGGGCACCCCTCCCTTGCAGGCGTCGAGCAGGAAGTTGAGCAGCCCGATCTTGAGTCCGAACTCGCGGCTCATGTTCATCGTGCCGGGGTTGCCGCTGCCGATCTTGTGCACGTCCTTGTGCTTGGTCTTTGCGATGATCACCGCAAAGTTGAAGCACCCGACAAAGTAGCACACGACCGCCATCAGCAGGAAATAATACCAGCTCGCGGAAAGAACAAGCTCTTTCATTCGTTCTCCTTCTTGTTGCGCACCTTGATGCGGATGGGCGTGCCCGAGAAGTCATACGCGCCGCGGATGACATTTTCGAGGTAGCGCGCATAGGAGAAATGCAGCAGCCCCTCGTCGTTGACCATCAGCACGAAGAGCGGCGGACGCACGGCAACCTGCGAGGCGTAGTAGAGCTTCATGCGCCTGCCCTGATAGGAGGGCGGTTCGGAAATGCGCATGGCGTCCATCAGAAGATCGTTGAGATCGCCCGTCGGCACGCGGAAGGACGCGTGGTCGTACACCTCCTGCGCGAGCGCGAGCAGTTTTTCGGTGCGCTGTCCCGTCTTCGCGGAGACGTACACCGATTTGAAGTAATCCATGAACTTCAGTTCCTCTTTGAGCTTCGCCTCGAATTTTTCGATGGTGTGCGTATCCTTTTCGATGACGTCCCACTTGTTCATGACGATGACGGAGGGCTTGCCCTGCTCGTGGACGTAGCCGACGATCTT
>CALVWN010000039.1 GCA_944367415.1 uncultured Clostridia bacterium
CAGTCGTTTCCAACTGTTATCCCCCTGACATGGGCAGATTGCTCACGTGTTACTCACCCGTCCGCCACTAACGCAAGGAGCAAGCTCCTTACGTCCGTTCGACTTGCATGTGTTAAGC
The DNA here is from genome assembly GCA_944367415.1 of uncultured Clostridia bacterium. Lineage (GTDB taxonomy): Bacteria > Bacillota > Clostridia > Christensenellales > Borkfalkiaceae > Gallimonas. The sequence goes on from CALVWN010000039.1 coordinate 119, forward strand.
ACGCCGCCAGCGTTCATCCTGAGCCAGAATCAAACTCTTAAGTTTAATTGTTTAAAGCCGATATGCGCTAAACATACCGACGGCTCTAACGAAATTCGTTATCTTGCTGACTTTGTTTTGAGTACATTGATGCTCAAAAAATTGACAGAAACTGCTTTTTGTGTTACAAAAAATCGTTTCTTTCTTATTCGATTTTTAATCTGCGTTTGACCGAACAACAGCTCGGTTGCTACCCCTTCGCGAGGAGAGCTTTGCCATTATAGCACACTCTCTATTGATCTGTCAAGTGTTTTTTAGCACTTTTTTCAGATTTTTTTCGGAATTTTTTCGGAACCTTTCGGAACCTTGCAAATCCCTGCGAGGTGTTACCCTCTCGCTCAGACAGCTCGCTCATTCTATCACACCTTTATAGGAATGTCAACTGTTTTTCGCGCTTTTTTTTGCTTTTTTTCGGATTTTTTTCGCTTTTTTTCGCGACCACTACAGCTTGTGGCATGACCCCTTCCGCACCACTACCGCTATGATCCGATCGCACCTTCTTGCCGGAATTGCCGCAGCGAGAATTCAATATAGTATGCATTTTTTCGGAACCCCGCGCAACGACGGCGCAAAAAGGCATCCGCTCCTGTATGATATCCGTATTATATATAATGTATAGGAAAAAGTGACGGGGCGCGTTTGATTGCACTTTTTGCGCGGGTGTGGTACAATGAAAGAGAAATCTCACCCCCGGGAGGATACGATGCGCATCGTTCAGATAGTCTCCTGCATTCTCGCCTGCCTGTGCGTTGTCGCGGCGGCGATCGTCGGCGCCTTTGTGCGCGATCTCGTGATCGTGCTGTGCCTGCTGCTTGCCGCCGTGCTGTGCGGCGTCGTGATGTTTTTTGCGCGGGCGCGCGCGAAGGAGCGGGAGGAACAAGACCGCCCCGACTTTATGAACCCGCCCAAACACGACAAAGACGAATAAGAGAGCGCCGCCGGAATTTTCCGGCGGCGCCTTTTGTCATTCGATGCGATAGGTGCTGTCCATGATGAGCGCCATGCCGCTGCGCCGCCCCATCGCGGTGACGGTCAGCCCGGCGACGTTCTGGTTGTCGATCCAGGCGGGCATGACGACGCCGAGGAAGGTATCCCCCTGCGTCTCGATGGCGATATAGCGGGCGCCGTACATTTTCCAGCTGCCCTTGTACGCCCCGTCGAGGGTGCCGTCCTTGTGCAATACGACGCGCTTTGCCGTGAGCGGCTCCACGCCCTGCAAAAACAGCACCGCCTCGAACTTGCCCGCCGTGATGTTGAGCAGCTCGTCCTCCGTGACGTCCTGGATCTCCTCGCCCGCATAGCGGTTGGCGTTCATGACCGGCCAGCCGTCCGAATTGAAGTCGAACTGCCCGAGATAGAGATAGTGAAAGTTGTTGGAGCGCGAGAGCTTCTTTTCGATGAAATAGTTGGTGCGGCAGTGGTAGGCGATGAGGCGCACGCCGCCGCTCGTCACAAACATATCGTTGTGCCCGGGGCAGAAGTAGTCGACGGGGTCGCGCTCCCAGCGGAAGGAACCGAGCATCTTGTTGCCCGTGCCGATGTCGGTGGAGCAGACGACGGGATTGCCGTTGACGTCGGTGTAAGGCCCCTCGGGGCGCTCGCTGCGCGCGCAGCGCATATTGTACGCCGACGAGAGGGAACCGAACGAGCACATGAGATAGTAGTAACGCTTAGTCGTCCACTTGCCGTTCTCGAGCACGGGAACGGCGTCCTCATAGTGCAGCACGCCGCCCTCCACGGAGCCGCTCGCGAGATGGATGCCGTAATAGCCCGCAAGGTCGAGCTTGCCCGCGGCAAAGTCGGCGTAGACGCGCCCGTCCTTGCGCAGTCCGGTGGCGGGGTCGAGTTCGAGCAGATACAATCCCAGCCCGTAGGAACCGTAGACGAGCCACATCTTCCCCTCGGCGAAGAGCACCTGCGGGTCGATGGCGTTGGGCGTGCGCCAGCCTGCGGGCGACTGCACGAGCAGCCCTTCGCAGACGAAGGGGCCGAGCGGGCTGTCCGATTTGGCGATGCCGATGCACGACTTGGAGCCGCCGAAGTACCCCGTCAGACAAAAATACAGCCAGAATTTGCCGTCCGTTCCGCGCACGCAGTGGGGCGCCCAGAAGGACATGGCGCCGTCCGTGCGCGTGCAGATGCCGTATCCCACCTCCCGCTGATCGGTGACGCACCAGTCATATGCCGCCTGCAGGTTGCCGTATCTGCCCCTGCCCTCCCCGTGTTTATAGGCGGACGCCGCGCCCTCGAGCGCGAACGCGCTGCCGGCATACTCCCAGTGCAGCAGATCGTCGCTGACGCGGATCTGGTAGCCGCCCGGCGCGCCGAAGGTGTCCGTCGAGTAGGCGTAATACCTCCCCTCCCATTCGAGAATGGACGGATCGTGCGCGCAGCCCTCCTGCCAGGACGCATAATCGGGCGAACGCATCTGCAGTTTGTTGAATTTCGGATTTTTCGGATATTTGAGTGCCATAGCTTCCTCCCCGCGCGTTGTCTTACGAAAAAGGGGCGGGCGTCCTCCGCCCGCCCCCGCGTCTTGCAATGGTGCGCGTCAATCCTTGCGCGTCGTTCCGACCGCCCAGAGGCTGCGGCCCGTATCAGAGACCGCCGTCAGACTGAATGTCGAATAGGCGTCCTGAATGAAATTGGGCACATACATATTGTCCCACGAGGGCGTCACGACGCCCTTGAAGGTGCCGATCCAGTCGCCCTCCGTGAGGGTGATCGTGATATAGTAGTCCCCGGAGAGCGTCCAGGTGCCGAGGCTTGCGCCGTCGGCGCCGGTGATGGTGCCGTCCGCCGCGAAGGTGTAGGGCACGCTCTCCACGAAGTCCGCGGTCGTTCCCTCCGAGTGGACGACCAGGTCATAGGTATCGGAGACGAGTTCCGCCGTGATGCCCGAGCCGACCGCCTCGCCCGCATAGCGGTTGGGGTTCATGACCGGCCAGCCGTCCTCGTTGAAGAAGAGCTGGAAGGCATACAAACTGTGCCCCGCGGTGACGGTCGATCCCGCCTGACGGCGGACGTGAGCGACGACGATGTACTTGTCCCCCACCTTGGCGACGGAGTTGTGTCCGATCGCCGCATAGCCGTTGGCGTCGCCGATGATATAATTGCCGGCGATCTTGTTGCCGCCCGTCTGCCCGGTGGCGTTGGCGACGTCCAGACCCGTGATGTCGACGTAAGGCCCGTCGGGGTTCTGGCTGCGCGCGACGCGCATATTGTAGTTGGTCATGAGGCTGCCGTAGCTGACCATCAGATAGTAGTACCCGGTGTCCTCGTTGTAGAAGATGAACGGCCCCTCCTGGTTGTTGGTGCCCGACCACAGCTTCTTGCCGTAGTTCTCCAGATCGTCCTCGATGGGAAGACCCCAGTTCTCGCCCGAGTTGTGCAGCTCTTTGATATAGATGCCGCCGGACGCCGAACCGTACACCATCCAGAGCCTGCCGTCCTTGTCATAGAACAGCTCGGGGTCGATGCAGTTGGGATCTTCGCCGCTGCCGTTCATGCTGCTGACGATGATCTTGTTGTTGATGTACGGCCCCATGGGGCTTTCCGCCTCCACCCTGCCGATGACGGAATTGCGCTTGCCGAAGCCCTTGGTGAGCGAGTAATACATATAGTAGGTGCCGTTGTACTCCTCGACGTCGGGCGCCCAGGTCGTCGTGACGGCATTGTCGCCCGTGCTGACGGGCTGCACCATCTCGACGGAGTCCTTGAGCGTCGCGGGCCACTGCACGCCCTGATAGTCGAACGCCGCCGTGCCGTACAGCTTTTCCCACTCGTTGTCGCGCGCCTCCTGCGTCCAGTTGATGAGATCGGGCGAGGACGCGACGGCAAAGTGCGTGCCGAACGCGTAGTAGGTGGAGCTTGCCTCGTCGTAGAAAATGGAGGGATCGTGGACGTTGACGTCGGGCGCGTCCTCCGGTTCGCGACCGCTCCAGGCAGGCATGACATAGGAAGTATCCTCCGTCTCCTCCGGCTGGCACGCCGCGAGCGCGCAGACGGAGAGCGCCATGACCGCCGCGAGCGAGATGCCGAAAATTCTCTTGGTTGCTTTCATAGTGATTCCCCTTTGATAATTTTTTGCGTTTTTCCCGCCGTTTATCCGGCGGTGCCCCGCATCTGTGCGAGGACAAAAAAACGGAGCACGAGGCTCCGTTTTTTTCGATTGCTTACTCCTTGGAGCCGGTGAGCATGAGCGATCCGATGATCATCTTCTGGAATGCGGCAAACAGGATGATGACGGGCAGGACGCACATGACGGCTGCCGCCATGACGGGGCCGACGTTCTGCGGATAGACCAGGTTCATGATCGTCATCGCGTGCGGCAGGTTGACCCAGAGCGAGTTCTGCGGAATGAAGATAAGCGATCCCATGTAGTTGTTCCAGCAGCCCATGAAGGACAGCAGGCCCTGTGCCACGATGGCGGGCATCGCGAGCGGAAGGATGAAGCTGCAGAAGATACGGAAGTATCCCGCGCCGTCGATCTTTGCCGCCTCGACGATGGACGTCGGAAGGCCGAACAGGAACTGACGGATGAAGAACGCCGTCATGATCGCACCGAACATTCCGGGGATGGTCAGCGTCATCCATGCGTTGGGCGCGCCCACGCCTTCCAGCCAGCCGAAGGAGACGTACATGACGTACTGCGTCGTCATGATGGAGGGGCCGGGAACCATGATCGCGGCAAGCAGGAACATGAACACGACATCCCTGCCCTTCCAGTTGATCTTGGCGAATGCGAACGCCGCCGACGCCGACGTGATGACGCCCACCACGACGGGCACGATGGAGTAGATGAGGTTGTTGGCGACTGCACGCCAGTAGGTGAAGCCGATCGCGAAGCCGTTGGAGGTCGTCGCGGTACCCTTCATGCCCTCGGTGAACAGGATGTGGTAGTTATAGAACAGCCCGTGCTCCACGCCGTTGACCGTCGTGGGCAGCGCGTTGGTGGGCCACCAGATCATGGTCGCGACCTGGCCGGAGAGCGTCGGCTCGGACGTGTTTGCGAACGAGGACGCGATCATCCACCAGAACGGGTACGCCATCAGAAATCCGCCGAGCAAAAGGACGACATAAGTCGCGATATCACCCACGAGCTTTGCGCGGTGTTTGCTGCCGCGGTGCGTCTTGGAGGAGAATCCGAAGAACGCGAGGATGGCACCGATCGCATATTGGAAGGCGGAATATTGCTTCTCTTCCTCGGGAACGGCATTTGTCTGAATATTTTCCATTTTCCTCCCCCCTTCCTCAGTTGTTGTTGCGCTTATCCAGCCAGAACTGGAAGAGCGTCAGAATGAGAATGATCACGGCAAGGAACATACCGTATGCAGCGCCGAGGCTCTGATAGGAAGTCTGTGCGTTTGCCAGCTGACCGAAGTTGATCGCTCCCGTTCCGGGCGAGGTCGTTGCGCTCAGGCCCCAGAACCAGATGAGGGCGACATAGCCGGACGTGTACAGGTTGGGTTTTCCCTGATAGCTGCCGCCGATCGCGTTGCTCGTCGGGAAGAACAGTTCCGGTTCCGCGTAGATCTGCATACCGCCGATGATGGAAGTGACGATGTTGTAGAAAATGACGGGATACAGATCGGGCATGGTGACCTTCCAGAAGATCTTCCAGCCGTTCGCGCCGTCGATCTGCGCCGCTTCCTTGGTGGAGGCATTGACGCCGGAAAGTCCCGCGATGTACAGAATGATGGTACCGCCCAGGCCCTTCCAGACGTTCATGATGACGATGATACACTTGTTCACGATACCCTGTGCCCAGTACGGGTCGATGCCCTGGGCGACGCCGTACGGCTGCTCGCCTGCGGGAGGCGAGAACCAATAGACGTGTGCGTTGAGCAGCTCGTTGATCACGCCGCCGTAGTTGAACAGGTTGCGGAACGTGTAGACGATGGAGACCGTCGAGGCAACGCAGGGAAGGTAGTAGAGGACGCGGAAGAAGTTCCCGCCCTTGATGTCGCGCGACATACACACGGCAAGGAACATGGAGAGCACCATGCCGATCGGGATGCCGATGAGGTAGAACACCGTGTTGAAGAGCGTCGCACCCATCGTGCTGATCTCGCTGAACGATTCGCTGTTGCCGCTCGCATACATGGCGTCGGTAAAGATGAAACGATACCAGCGGAAGGGATCGGTGCGATAGATGTAATTGCCCGACGTAGATGCGGGATCGAGGTCGGTAAAGACGTCAAATCCGAAGTTGTCTTTTTCGCCCGAGAACATCCTTCCGAGGAATTCCCAGACGTCGCTGTGAATGGTCGAGCTGTACGTCGTAAAGGAGAGCAGGAGCGCCATGACGAGCGCGATATAGATGAACAGCACCGTTCCCACGATGAGCGGGAGACAGAATGTCCAGCCCCACAGATTGTCCTGCAGCTTCTGCTGATTGATGTGCCGTTTCTTTTTGACCGGCACCGCAGCTTCAACGACGTCCGCCGCAGCGGCGCTCTCAAACTCTGTCGTCGTTGTTTTTTCTGTCATTCAAATTCCCTCCTTACACATGATGGCAACCTCTCCCCCGCACGATCGCGGGGGAGACGCTGCTGCATATGCCACAGTTGCCGAGGCTTACGAATTGCTGTCAAGGCGCTGCTGCGAGGTGAGCGCCTGGCGGACAAGGTACACCGCGGGCGTCATGATCATGTTCTTCGTCGCATCGTAATCGCCGGGGTTGAGCGCGACGAGCGTGCCGCCGTCGAGCGCGTTCTGCTGCGCCTCGGTGAGCACCTGCTGATTGCGGTATGCGAAGAACGCAGCGGACTGCGCGGTCGCGTCGATGTTGGTGATCCAACCGGTACCCGACGTGTAGAGGAGCTGGTCGCGCGCGGCGTTCATGCCCGTCTGCATGCGGATGACGATGTCACGGTCTGCCTTGGTGTAGCCGATCATGTGCAGGACGCGCATTGCGTACGCGATCCTCGTCTGGGACGTGGTCGCCGTCGTGAAATCGCACAGACGTGTATTCGCATACTGCGTATCGTACGCGACGTCCTTGCCGCCGATCTGCTTGCCGTTGAGGTAATCCGCGACCGTCGTGGGCGTACCCTTCATGCCTTCGTTCGCCATCTCTTTTGCGAGGGCGTAATACTCATCCCAGTTCTCGTGCTCGGGCGTGATCATGTCGGCGAAGGTACCCGTGACGTTGAGGTAGTCGGTGCACATCTCGCGCACGTTGGGGATCTGCGCGCCGCCGTAGGTCAGCGTGAGCTGCGCTTCGGGGTCGACCGTGAGCGCGAGGACGAGGGAGACGGCAGCGGCTGCCTTCCACTCGGGCTGATTGCTGTCTGCAAGGTGTCCGTTGACGGCATAGCCGACGGAGTCCATACGGCCGCCCCACTTGTCCTGACGGAGCAGCTGGTTCTGGATGATGGCATCCTGATCATAGACCTGAAGGCCCTGCTTAGGATCGTTGGAGCAGGCGTAGTCGTTGTTGGCGGCGTCGCCCGTGCCCTTTTCCGTTGCGGTGTTGTGATAGGTGATGACCGTGTCGCGGCCGTTCGCGCCGTAGTACGGATCGCGCGTCTGCGAATAGAGGGAGAACTTGTTGGAGACCGCCGTGGGCATGACGCCGACGGTGAGGGTGTCCTTATCGACTTCCTGATACTCCGCGACGTCCCAGGTACCGACGCCGTAGAAGAAGCTGTAGCCGCCGACGAAGGTGTTCTGACCGTTGAAGGTCTTGTCCGTGCTGGCGTCCGTCGCGAAGTCGCCCGCCTGACCGTCGTGCGCGTTCCAGATCCCGCAATAGTCCTGGAATGCCGCATACGTCTCAATGAAATTCTCGCTGTTGACGCCGTACATCACGTTTGCCGCACGCGTGGAGCCGTCGAGGTTGGTCTTGCTGACGACTTCCGTCGCATTGCCGACATACTTGTCGATCGTCTGACCGTCGCCCGCCTTCCAGCTGTAGGTACCGTCGCTGTTCTTGACGGCGATCGCCTCGCCGTTGTACTCCATGTTGAGCGTCTGCGTGTAGGTCGAATCGATATAGGAGGAATCATTGGAGAACAGCCAGGGAAGCACATAGCCGTTCGCACCGAACGTGCCCTGCTCGTACTGCTCGCCGCCGTAGAAGTTGGAGTAGTCGCCTTCCTCGTTGTCGTCCGCATCCTTGCCGCCGGCGCCCGTGAACGCGCCGCCCTGGCCGTTGAACCACTCGGAGTAGTCGCTCTCCTGCGTGCCGTTGTTCGCGACGCTTCTCACGCCGTCCACGGTATCCCACGCGAAGGAGTTGAGCATATACGCGCATGCCCAGTTGATCGCGCTGAACTCCGTCCAGGTGAACGTCATATAGCCCGTGCTCGTATCATAAGGTACGTCGGAGCCGTTGTTGATGGCGTTCGCCATGTCGGACGTGATCTCGAAGGTGTCGCCGGGCAGACCGGGCAGCGTGACGATATAGCCGTCGCCGTTCGTGTAGTAGTCGCAGGTGACCGCGAGCGGATCGCCGGCGTCGAGCGCCTGGTCGAAGTTCGCGTACTTATAGAAGTTGAAGGGACGATAGCGGACGGGAACGCCGACGCTCACGAAGGGCGCCTGCTCTTCTTCCACCGCCTCCATCGTCTCGCCCGTGTAGGGATTGGTATAGCTGTCGGTCACGGCGTACTCGATGGCGAGCGTGCCGTACGAACCGACGCTGTTGGTTCCGGTGTACTGCCAGCCCGTCTTCTTGGAAGCACCCTTATCGTAGACGTGCGAGTCGACCGCTCTCGGGCCGGACTGAGGCGTGAGCACCGTGTATGCCTTCTTGAAGGTGTCGTTGAAGTAGTTGGAGTTGTAGCCGAGCCCGAAGTTGGAGTAGTCCTTGGGCAGGCCGTAGATGCTCGCCGTCTCGCCCGTTTCGGAGTCGACGAACGTGCCGTTCTGATAGCTGATGCCGGAGACGTGGGACGTGTTGAGTCCGGTGCCCGTCGTCGCATAGAACGCAAGGCTGTCCTGCCAGATACTGTTGACCTGCTCGGTGAGCGTCTCGTCCGCCGTGATGTAGTCGGTCAGGTTGAGGACGTGGCCGTTCATCGCATAGGCGACTGCGCGCGAGGGAGACAGGTAGATGACGTCCGCATAGGTGCCGCCGCTGATCTGGTTGCCGAGCTGTTCAAAGTAATCCGACTGGTTGGACGTCGAGGAGAAGTCGATCGTCAGCGTATTGCCCTCCAGCTCTTCGGCGTGCTCTGCAGACCAATCTGCCGCCCATCTTTCGCAGATAGAGCGGTTGGTGACAACGTCTGCGGCGCTGCAGAAGATATACACGCTGATCGTGTAATCGGAATTGCCGCTGCAGGCGGTGAACGCAAGCGCCGCGCCGCCGACCAGAACTGTGGACAGGGCGACGAGACCGGCGTTCCTCAATAGCCTTCTCTTTTTCATAGAATCACACCTCTACATATAGTTTTTCGCACACAGTCCGACGGAGCCTTTGTTCTTTTTGCCTGACCTTGGGGGATGGCTTGTCAAAAAAACACAAAAAACCTGTCGGCAGGAACGCCGAGAGGTTTCAGAATATGGAAAAAGACGATAAAAACAAGCCCTCCTTCGCCCCATCCGTTCAAAAAACGGAACGCGCGAAAAGAGCGCTCGAAATGTTACCGTCTGCTCCTCATAATCATGACTTCCCCCCGTCGTCACTACTTGTACTTGCCCATACTATACCATGTCGGGAGCGCTTTGTCAATGGGGTTTGGGAAATTTTTTTGTGAAAAATTCATCTTTTTTTCGCTTTTTTTTGGGCGGTTTCACCGAAAACCCGTACCCATCCCACAATCCCGCCAGCCCCGTTTTTTCACACAACACAATATGTTGTATTTGTGAACTTTCCTGGCACAATTTGTCGAATCTCTCCGCAAACAGCTTCGCCGGCATATCCAAGGCTCCCTCTCCGAGGGAGCTGTCACGAAGTGACTGAGGGAGTTGTTTCGCAAAAATCTTTGCAGGCAAATCTTTTTGCGATATGCTGCGGTATCTCATTTTATAACAACTCCTTCCGCCCCTGCGGGGCACCGTCTCGGCGGCGCAAGGGAAACGCCGCCTCGGTCAAGCAATTTCCCGCCAATGGGAAATTGCTCAGTTCGGTGCACGCGCACAGTGCACCGCGCTGATGCGCATCACGTGCACCTCACCCTCTATGAGGGAGGCAAAAGCAAGGTGATAAATCATGCCGCAAGGAAAGTCGCGCCTTTCCGCAGCGGTACCCTATTTGCGCATACCTGCGCTTACGGGGAAAGGGTGAATTGACGCGAGCTAAAATCGTAAGCCCTGAAAATCGCGTCAAGAGGGAAAACGAGCCGCAGTCTCGTCGCGGCGGCGTTTTCCCTAAACCTCACGACGTTTTTCCGCGTCAGTTCGCGGAAAAACGTGTGAACCCTTTCACATCTTCGCCGTCTTCTCATAATAGACAAAGGTCTCGTCCTCTCCGCAGCGGCGCATCCCCGCAAGCGTGAGCGAACGCCCGGAGCGCGCGTTCTCATGGAAGTGCTTCGCCTCCACGCGTTCCAGTTCAAGTTTCTCAAAGGCGTACTCGCACAACGCGGACACCGCCTCGGCGGCATAGCCGCGCCCCTCCGCTTCGGGCAGGAGCCGCACGCCGATCTCCGCCTCCGCCCGGTAGCCGAAGCGGTGCAGCACCGTCTCGCCGACGAGCGTGCCGTCCGCATAGATGCCGAGCGGCAGCTCCATCTTCTCGCGGAACAGATCGCGCGCAAAGGAGAGGAACCACCCCGCCTGCGGATGGTCGGAGGGCGCGTCCTCCCGCCAGTCGTACCCCCACCAGCGGTTGCGTTCGGGATCCCCCGCGAGGCGGGCGTAGGCGTCGGCATCCTCGTCGCGCACGGGCTGAAGGCGCAGGCGCTCCGTCTGCAGTTCGGGCAGATGCGCGATGCGGTCGATGGCGCGGCGGGGCGAGATGTTGTACTTGCCGACCACCTCGCAGGGCAGGTACTGCAGCTTGGATTTGCGCAGCCCCATGTCCCCCGCATCGTCCATACGGTTGAGGTATTTTACGTCCCCGCCCGTAAAGGCGAGCGCAAATTGCTGCGCCACCATGGGGTACGCGCCCTCATAGCCGCGCAGCGCCTTTTCGACGTGAACGACCACCATGTCGCCGCATCGCTCGCCGATGGAGCAGGCGACGATCTTGCCGCCCGCACGCAGCAGTCCGCACAGCAGTCCGAACTTGCCGATCTCGGGCACGAGCGCGTACACCTCGTCCATCTCCTCGTCGGCAAGGTAGTTGTCCTTTGCGCGCTGCACGGCGTCATACTCGTGCAAAAAGGCGACAAGCTCCCCCTCCTCCTCGGGGCGGTAGACGGTGAACGTCCAGTCGGGGTATTCTTTTTTGAACTTGTTGACGTGGTTGCGCTGTCCGGCATATTTGCCGCCCCCGTAGGTGCGGAACGCCTCCGCTTCATAGAGGTAGTCGCGCCAGCGGCGGATGTTGGTGACGGAGACGTCCTGACCATACCGCAGCACAAGCCACGGTACGTTTTTCTCGGCAACGTTGGTGAAATGCAGGCGCATTTCTTTCTCGCGGCAGTATTCCTCGATGAGCGCCACCGCGCGCCGCTCCGCCTCCTCGTCCCCCGTGCGCGAGAGCGGATAGTGGAACCAGGCTCTGCCCGCATAGATCTCATGCAGAATGAGACAGTCCTCCGCGACGGCAAAGTCGGGCGTGAAGTGCTTGTGCCACATGAATTGAAAGCACAGAGAAAAGTCCGAGACGTGTGTCGTTTGCCCTGCAAAGAAGGGGGCAAAGCGAATGACGTCCTCCTTTTGCGTTCTCTGAAAGTTCAGCATAATCTTGCCCGCCGTCGCGTGCGCGATAGCGGGCGAATGTTCTCCTTTGCCGCACCCCGCTCCGGGGCAGGCGGCCACGTTGTCCGCAAAATCGCGCAGACGTGTACGCGATTCTGCAATTACTCCATGCGGTCAATGATGTCGAGAAGCTCGCTGATGCGGTCGAGATCGTCGCGCGTGTAGTAGTCGATGTAGATGCGCCCCTTCTTGTCCGTGCCGATGAGCGACACCTTGGTCTTGAGCGTCGTGCGCAGGCGGTCGACGAGGTGCTTGAGTTCCGCGTTCGCGAGCGCGTTCTTCTTCTCTTTCTCCTTGGCGATGACTTCGGGCGGGTTGAGATACTGCTTGACCGCGCGCTCCATCTCGCGCACCGACCAGGAATTTTTCACGCACTCCTTCGCAAGGTACGCCTGTGCGTCCTTTTCGACGGGAACGAGCGTGCGCGCGTGCCCCGAAGAGAGCTTGCCGTCGCGCACGAGATCGATGACCTCCTGCGAAAGGGTCAGAAGGCGCAGCGTGTTGGCGATGGCGGGGCGGGATTTTCCGAGCCGCTCCGCGAGCTGCTCCTGCGTCAGGCCGAATTCGTCCATCAGCCGCTTCATGCCCGTCGCCGCTTCGATGGGATTGAGATCCTCGCGCTGCAAATTCTCGATGAGCGAGATCTCCTGGATCTCCTTGTCGTCGAGTTCCTTGATGATGGCGGGCACCTTGGTGAGCCCGGCGCGCAGGGCGGCGCGGTAACGGCGCTCGCCCGCAATGATCATGTACTTGCCGCCTTCGCTCTTGTTGACGACGATGGGGCTGATGATGCCGTGCTCCTTGATGGAATTGGCGAGATCGTTCAACGCGTTTTCGTCGAACGTCTTACGCGGCTGGTGTGGATTGGGGAATACGTCCTCGATGTCGATCTCCGCAGGCCCCGCGCCGTGTTCCGCCTCTTCGAGTTCGGTGCGCGCGTTTTCGTAAGCCTCTTCGGTGTCGCTGAACAGCGCCGAAAGTCCTCTGCCGAGTCCTTTAACCATGTCTTATTCCCCCTTTTGCTGCGTTTTCTTCAAAAATTCTTCGGTGAGTGCGGCATACGCGCGCGCCCCCATGCACTTGGGATCGTGCAACAGGATGGGTTTGCCGTGGCTGGGCGCCTCGGAGAGGCGCACGTTGCGCGGAATGACGATCTCATAGAGCTTCTTGGAAAAGTATTTCTTGATCTCGGCGGCGATCTGCTTGGAGATGAGCGAGCGCCCGTCGTACATCGTGAGCACGACGCCCTCCACCTTCAGCGACTTGTTTAAGTGCTGACGTACGAGGGAAATGGTGTTCATGAGCTGCGAAAGTCCCTCGAGCGCGTAATATTCGCTCTGGATGGGGATGATCGCGCTGTCCGCCGCGGCGAGCGAATTGATGGTGAGCAGTCCCAGCGATGGCGGGCAGTCGATGAGGATGAAGTCGAAATCCCCCTTCACCTTCTCGAGCGCCCCGCGCAGCACCTTGTCGCGGTTCTTCTTGTAGACGAGGCTGACTTCGGCGCCCGCCAGATCGATATTGGAGGGCAGGATGAGCAGCCCTTCCAGCTCGGTCGGCAGGATGTTGTCCTTGACATCCTCGTCGTCGATGATGACGTTATAGACGGATTTTTTGAGCGAACCCTTGGAGAAGCCCAACCCCGTCGTCGCGTTCCCCTGCGGGTCGAGATCGACCAGCAGCACCTTCTTGCCTGCCTTTGCAAGATACGCCGCCATATTGACGCAGGTCGTCGTCTTGCCTACTCCGCCCTTCTGATTGGAGAAGGAAATGATCTTTCCCATATCTCTCACTCCTTATCGGTTTTATCCTGCGTACCCTCCGTCGGCGCGCTCTCCGCTCTCTGCCCCGCCGCGCCCTTTTCGGACGCCTTGAGCCCGAACGGATCGTCCGGTTCGCCCTTGTCGTGCTTCTCCATGTAGTCGAGCACTTCGGTGTATGAGCGCCCCTCCATGAGCATATCCACTTCCGCCGTATAGATGGTCTCGCGCTCGACGAGCACGCGCGCCATATTGTCGAGTACGGCGCGGTGTTCCTTTAAGAGATTGCGCGCGCGCATATACTGTTTTTCAACGATCGCGCGCACCTCGCTGTCGATCGCCGCGGCGGTCTGTTCGCTGTAGCTGTTGCGCTCCTCGAAATCTCTGCCGAGGAACACCGGGCCGTCGCTGCCGTAGCAGATGGGGCCGATCTTCTCGCTCATACCCCACTCGGTGACCATCTTGCGCGCCATCTGTGTGACCTTCTGGATGTCGTTGGAAGCGCCCGCAGAGACGTCATGGATGACGAGTTCCTCCGCAACACGGCCGCCCAGCGCCATACAGATAAAATCGTTAAGTTTGTTAACCGTCATATCGTTATCATCCGTCTCGGGGCGCGTGAGCGTGTAGCCTGCCGCCATGCCGCGCGGAATGATGGAAACTTCATGCACGTTGTCGTTGTGCTCGCAAAGTTTTGCGAGGATGGCGTGTCCTGCTTCGTGATAGGCGGTACATTTCTTGTCCGCTTCGGTCACGACGCGGCTCTTCTTCTGCGGCCCCATGATGACCTTGTTGATGCCCTCATACAGCTCGAGGTTGCCGATCATGTTCTTCCCCTCTCTCGCGGCGAGGATGGCTGCCTCGTTGAGAAGGTTGGCAAGGTCGGCTCCCGAGAATCCGCTCGTCATGCGGGCGATCACCTTGAAGTTGACGTCGGGAGCGAGCGGTTTGTTGCGGGCATGAACGTTCAGGATCGCCTCTCTGCCCTTGACGTCGGGCAGGTTGACATAGATCTGACGGTCAAACCGGCCGGGACGGAGCAACGCGCTGTCGAGAATGTCGGCGCGGTTGGTCGCCGCCATGACGATGACGCCTTCGTTCGTCTCGAAGCCGTCCATCTGCACGAGGATCTGGTTGAGCGTCTGTTCGCGCTCGTCATGCCCGCCGCCGAGACCGGCGCCTCTCTGGCGCCCCACCGCATCGATCTCGTCGATGAAGATGATGCAGGGCTGGTTGCGCTTTGCCATATCAAACAGGTCACGCACACGCGATGCGCCGACGCCGCCGTACATCTCAACGAAGTCGGAACCGCTGACCGAGAAGAAGGGCACGCCCGCTTCCCCTGCGACCGCCTTCGCAAAGAGCGTCTTGCCCGTTCCGGGAGGGCCGACCAGAAGGACGCCCTTCGGGATCTTTGCGCCGAGATCGGCAAATTTTTTGGGACTCTTGAGGAATTCAACGACTTCCTTCAATTCCTCCTTCTCTTCCTCCGCACCCGCGACATCGGAGAAACGCACCTTGATGTTGGTGGAAACGCGAGCCTTCGTTTTTCCGAAGTTCATCACCTTCCCCCCACCGCCGCTCATCGAGCGGGCGATCAGGATAAACGCTACGATACCGATGACAAGCACCGCAATATAGAGAACATTCCCCCACCCCGAACCCGCGTTCGGATCTTCAAACTCGATCTGAATTCCACGATCCATCCAATCCTTCAGCTGCGGAGAAGAAGAATCGTAAAGGCTGGGGCCTGTCGTCGTGTACGCATACGCCGCGTTCTGATTGGTCGACGTATAGCCATACAGGTTATATCCGTTGATGACAATGCGCACGATCTGCTGATTGTCGGGGATCTCCCCGGCGTCCTCCTCCCCTCTCGGGTCTTCGATCAATTCGAGGAACTGATCGTAGGTACGCTCTTTCTGCGCATTGATTTGAGAAGTGATCACGAAGTACGCTGCTATTCCCAGGATCGCGACAAGCACCACGATGATCACTGTTTTGACAGTCTTGCTCAATCTTTCGTCTCCTTTTTGTAATTTTTTCGCTCAACGCATAGTATGAGCAATGATACTGTCCCTATTGTATCATGAAATGCCGATTATTTCAAGTCTTTCGCAGCAATTCTTTCCGATTTTTCAAAATTATCACGATTTTTCCGCAAAATGGGCGATTTTATGCCTTGCGCACCCCAAAAAACGGGGTAAAATGTTTCATGTGAAACACTTCCGAGAATTTTTTCATGAAAAACGGTGTTTCACGTGAAACACAAAACGCAGTTTTTGCATCGATGTGCAAAAAATATCAGCGTCAAAATCAAAATTTACGAATCAAAACGCCGTTTTCCCGCCGGTAAAACAAAATTGCGGACAAAATTTCAGACGCAATATCCCCATGACAAATGGATTATTTCGAAAATTTACGAAAAAAGAAGGCATGTGAAGGTACGATCAGCCCCCATCCGAGTAGCAAAACCCCCCTCTCAAATCACGCTTCAGACGATTTTCTCAAGAAATGAAGTCAAAACGGGCATTTTTTCGTTCTAGGAACCGCAATTTTCCTGATTTTACCCTCAAAAAAACGCTCTCACGTTGTCTGAGAGCGATTTTTGACCCTGTTTTTCGGATTTTTCCGCCCCAAAAAACACCATTTTGGCTCACAAAAGGGGCTTTTTTGAGAAAAATCACGTCGTTCCTCCATTTCATCAACTGATACCGCTGTGTGGATAACTCAACACCACATAGAACAGATACAACTTCATCCACAATTTCTCCACCGGGTTATCCACACAAATGTGGATAACTGTGGAAAACGTGACGACTGTTCGCGCAGAAAAGTCGCACCTGCGTCCTGATACCCGGAACGCAGATGCGACTTCATCAATTCTGCACCATAGAATAAAATACGCCGACGCAAAAAAAATCTGCACGCTCCACAAGGAAGCGTGCAGATCCAGATTACAACATCTTCATAAAGTTAAATTGCGCCGCCCATTGGAAGCCATCCCATTCGTAGATCGCCTTGACAATGGAACTTTGCGCGATAAACTGATTGACGGCATCGACATTGATCCAATAACAGATGGTCAGAAGCAGGAAGACAAGGATGAGCGCCTCCGCAAGCCCCAGCACCCCGCCCAAAATGCGGTTGATATAGCGGAAGACGCCGATCTTATCCACAAGCGCCGTTCCGATGAGGCCAAGCAGCCAGCTGCCGAGTTTCACGATTAGGAAGAGCGCAACAAAAGCGATCACAATACTTAACCAGTTAGCAACCGTAGCGCCGACTGAATTTGCGAGAGCGCTCGTCAGACCGAATGCATTTTCCAATGTATTCTTGAACGCGTTGCAGAAGGTGAACGCGACAAAGACCGCGAACAGCGTGCCCGCCAGCTTACAGACGCCTTTGATAAAGCCGCCCCAAGTCCCGAGCAGAATGCCGAGAACGATGATGACGATGAACGCGACGTCCAACGCCCAGGCGGATGAAGCGAGAAGAAACATTTCTCATCCTCCTTTCTTTTTGAGTATTATAGCACATTTTCCGAAAAAAGTCACTCTCTTCGGATAAAATGTTATAAAATCGCGGAAAATTGCCAAAAATTGCACTCACAGCGGGAGGGTAAGAATGGACTACGCATTTCACTACAACAATACCATGGCGCAGACCGGCATCTATATGGCGCTTCGGAACATCTTGGGCGAACTCGACGCTGCGCCCGTCATTCTCTGCATCGGAAGCGACCTTGCCGTAGGCGACAGCCTCGGCCCGATCGTCGGCACCATGCTGCGCACGCGCCGGCGCTTTCCGGGCTATATCTACGGAACGCTGCGCGAGCCGATCACGGCAAAAGAGGCAAAATATCTCGCCGATTTTCTCAAAAAAACGCACCCGCGCCGCGTTATTATCGCCATCGACGCCGCCGTCGGCGAAGAACCCGAAGTCGGCCTGATCAAGGTGGTTCCGGGCGCGCTCCGACCGGGCGCAGGCGCCAATAAGCGCCTTCCCAAGGTGGGCGACGTCTCCGTGCTCGGCATCGTCGCCAAAAAGACGCCGCCGCTCTATCCGCTCTTTCACCTCACGCGGCTGGGAAGCGTGTACGCGATGGCGGACGCCGTCGCCGAGGCGATCTGCGATTTTACACTTGATCAGAGTGTGAATTACTCACAAAAATGCGTTTGATTGATGGCATCCTGTGAAACAAGTTATATTTCGTTAAATTTTTTTCCTTCTTTTACAGGAATTGTTGACAAATGGACGAATGGGGGGTACAATGAAAGCAAATCTATGATAAAGGAGTAAAACGGCAATGGTTAAGACGACGAAAACCAAGACCTACAACACCGAGACTGCAACGGTCGTGAAAAAGGTCACGGTCGGTGCGTTTGGCGATCCCGCCGGCTACGAGATGACGATGTACATGACGCCCGAGGGAGACTACTTCCTCTACACCAACGGCGGTGCTGAGTCTGCGTATAAGGCTGAAAAGATCACCTCGTACACCAAGGCAAACGCCAAGAAGTGGCTGGAAGAGAACTGACTTTCCAAAAAAGACCTGCCGCACGGCAGGCCTTTTTTTGTCCTCATTTTAATTAAGAGCTTAACTTTATACGATCGGACGATTCGCCCGAGATCCGGAAGACGCCGATCGGAAAACGCACACGTTACGCCTGTTTGGGGAAACGCCGCTTGCCCGTCACCTCGTCGCAGGTGACGCAAAAGACGTCGACAACGGGCAGCGCAGCGCACGTTTCGGCGGAATACTGCGCGAAGCCGGTGTGCTCGAGGAGACATCGGATCCCCACGATGCGCTCCTCACCCTCGCAGCGGCGCACGCTGCCGAACGCGATGACGCTCTCATAGTCCGCCGTCACCGAATGGCCCGTCTCGACGTAGCCGTGAAAGATATCCCACTCGAGGCAGACGCGCCCGTCGCGCGCCATGCAGTCCACCTTCTTTCCCTCCGTCGCGCCGTGGAAATAGACGAGCAGCTTCCCGTCACAGACCCGATACCCGAACGAGAGGGGAACGACATAGGGGAACTCCCCGCCGGACAGCCCCATCCGGACGACCTGGCAGCCGTCGATCACGGAGAGAATGTCCTCAAATGCGACGATCGCGCGTTCCTGTTTCCGCATCATGACCTCCTGTAAAATCAAACGGGCGGGATCTTCCCGCCCGTACCCTTATTCATCCTGTTTGTCGTCCTCGTCCTTACCGAGGTAGGTGCCGAAGAAGCCCGAGAAGCTCCCCTTGCGGTAGCCGCTCGACGCCCCGCCGTCGCGCTTGAAGCTCGTGCCGGACGACTCCGGCGTGCCCTCTGCGGGAAGCTCGCGCTTCGGGTACGGCTTGCGCTCACCGTACTTGCTGCCGCCGCTGCGGTTGCCGCGGTAGCCGCCCTGGTCGCGGTTGAACTTGCCGCGGCTGCCGCCGTTGCGGTTGCCGCGATAGCCGCCCTGGTCACCTTTTCGGTCATACGTCTTGAGGTTTTTGGGAATAATGACCACAAAACGCTGCGGCTCTTTTCCCTCGCTCTTGGTCGTGACATCGGGATTATCGACGAGCGCGGCATGGATGATGCGGCGCTCATAGGGGTTCATCGGCTCGAGGCGCACGCGTTTTCCGAGGCGCACCGCCTTGGCGGCAAGCTTCTCGGCAACGCGCTTGAGCGTCTCCTCACGATCCTCGCGGTAATTCTCGCAGTCGACGACGACGCGCTTGTACTCCTTTCTGCCCGTGTTGGCAACGGCGCCCGCAAGCGTCTGAATGGAATCGATGATCTCTCCGCGGCGGCCGATGATGCTCTTTGCCGACGCGGCGCTCAGCTCGATGACGATCTTCTCGTCCTCGCTCTTGAGCTGCACGGCAGCCTCCGTTCCGATGAGGGGAAGCAGCCCCTCGAGAAACTCCACCGCACGCTCGCCGTCCGTCTTTTTGGGTTTGACGGTGAGTTTCACCTGCGCGGGTTTTGAGCCGATCAGGCGTTTTTTTCCTTCGTCGAGCACTTCGATCTCGACCTCCGATTGCTGTACTCCGAGCGCTTCCAGCCCGGCACTGACGGCCTCTTCCACCGTCCTTCCCGTGAAAATGTTTTCCATGCCCTTATTCCTTCTTTATTTTCACCGCATCAGCGGCCTTTCTTTTTGTTTTTCTTATTCTCCTCCCGTTCGCGCGCCTCGCGCTCCAGCATCCACTTGGGTTTGTTGGAATTGACCTCGATCGCCCGCTGTTCCTCCTTCTTCTTGAAGATCTTTCCGAGAATGAAGTTGGACGCCAGGGTGACGAGCAGCGAGAACAAGCTCGAAATGAGCATATAGATCGTGAACGCGGCACTGTACATGAATGCGAAGATCGCATAGATGAGCGGCATCATGACGAGCATGATCTTCTGCGTCTTCGCGCCCTGCCCGTCCACCGTCTGATATTGACTGCTCTCCTTCTGGGAGCGCATCATGACGAACTGCGAGAGCACCATCAGCCCGATGGAGAGGATGATGAGGATGAAGTACCCGTTCGCCTCCTCCTTCTCCGCGGAAAGTCCCGCCGTCAGATCGTTGTAGTTCTGTTCGCTGAAGATATTCTGCAGCGGCGCCGTCGTTCCGTCCGCAAGCGTGACGTTGACGTTGCCGAAGTTCTGTTGGAAGGTCGCATAGTCCTGCGGAACGGGGTGGTTGTAGGAGACGTCGGGATACCAGACGTTCTTCACCCATAAGAAGTTCGCGCGGTTGCTTTCATACCACGTCTTTGCCGCCGTCGCGCCCAGCCCCTTGACGTAGGAGAGGCACGCCGTCTCGAGGTTTTCCGCCTCCGTGACCGTCTTGTACCCTTCGGCGTCGTTTTCCTCCAGCCATGCGGTCAGCCTGTCCGTATCGATGACGTATTCCTTGGTGATGTTCGTCGCCTCGAGGCTGTAGCCGTAGGAGAGATACTTGTCTGGATCCTCCGGCACGACGCGCAGATAGTAGGCGACGTTCCCGGTGGACGTCAAGGTATAGATGCACCCGTTTTCCGTGAACGTCTCATCCATTTTGACGCTTTTCTGCGTCTGCGCACCCGCCTCGTCCGTATATGTCAGCGTGATCGCTCCGTCCGTGACGACAATGGCGCCGTTTTCATCCTTGACGGCGGTATAGCCGATGCCCTCTGCGCCGTTCGCGAGAATGGCGGCGTTGTAGTCGCCCGACATCTCCACGAAGAAATTGAGGTTCGCGTAGCGCGAATAGGCGTTGAACGCCTGGAATGCAATGATGACGACGACGAAGGAGATGATCATGGGAAGACAGGCGCCGAACATCGAATAGCCGTTCTTCTTATACAGCTCCATCATCTTCTGGTTATACGTCGTCTTGTCGTTGGCGTACTGTTTTTGCAGTTTGTCGAGGTCGTCGCGCATCTCGCGCATGATGAGCGTCTGCTTTCTCGTCTTGACGCGCTGATAGATGTCGAACGGCAGCGTGATCGCCTTTAAGATGAGCGTAAAGCAGATGATGCCGACACCGATGATGCCGACACTCTCGATGATGGCGCGGACACACTGACCGAGCCAGTCCAGCCCGATCGAGTATCCCTGTTGCAGCAGCGAAACAGACACGCTGCTGAGTAACGTCATAACAGATTGCATAGTTTCTCGCCTATCATAGCAGCCAGATCTTTTTGAAGAACGGCTCGGGCGCGGGGTCGATCCCCCCCTTGGAGAGGGGATTGCACCGCAGGATGCGCCACATCCCGCACAGAATGCCCGGAAGGACGCCCAGATTATTGATACATCGCTTGGTGTACTCCGAACAGGTGGGCGTGTACAGGCACGTCCCGTGCGAGAGATACTTCTGGTAGAAACAAATCATGCGGATGCAAAGCCCCTTGAGACGGGACTTAAACATCTTCTTTTTGAGAAAGATTCTGAGAAAGGACGCATTCTCTCTCGCCAACGCCCGCAGAGCGATCGGCGGTAAGTTTTTCGCGTCGGAAGATCTTTCCGACATCTCTTGCGAATGCGGCATACGAATATTCCTTTGCCGCCCGCGGAATGAGCAAGAAGGAGCAGGATATGGCAAGACATTCCGCATTGGAGCGGAATGCTTCCCGCAAGAGCCGCTTGATGCGGTTGCGTACGACGCTTTTTCCGTATTTCTTGCCCACACACACCGCGAACTTCGTCTCGTCGGACGGCATCCAGACGATCGTCAGACTCTCCGCGTGCGCTCTCTTTCCGACCCGCAGGATTTTGGTAAAGTCTTTCTTTCTCTTGATCCGCAGGTATTTCATGCAGCGTTATGCGGAAATGTGCTTTCTGCCCTTGTTTCTTCTTCTCTTGAGGGTGTTTCTTCCGCCCTGCGTCTTCATGCGCTGTCTGAAGCCGTGCACCTTGCTCTTCTGACGCTTCTTGGGCTGATACGTTCTCTTCATGGTAACTCCTTATTTCTGCTTTTTTTGGATTTTTCTATTCTATTTATAATAGACTACGTTTGATTATAAGAAATTTTCCCCGTTCCGTCAAGCGATTATGCGACGTTTCTCACGGGTAAAATGAGATACAGGCTGTCTTTTGTGTCGCGGTTCTGCAAAATAAAGGGGGATACGGCGCCGTTGAAGGACATCACCACGTTCTCCTCGCCCAGCGCGTGCAGCGCGTCGAGCAGATATTTCGCATTCATCGAGATCGACATCTCCACGCCCGTCATCTCCGCGCGCACGACCTCCGCCACGTTCCCGAAGTCGGAGACGGAGGAGACCTTGACGCTCTCCGTGCCGATCTCGAGGGTGACGAGATTGTTCTTGTCCCCGCGGATGAGGATGGCGGCGCGCTCCACGGAGGCGATCAGCTCCTCCTTGTTGAGCTTCACCGTC
This sequence comes from uncultured Clostridia bacterium, assembly GCA_944367415.1. GTDB lineage: Bacteria > Bacillota > Clostridia > Christensenellales > Borkfalkiaceae > Gallimonas. The sequence goes on from CALVWN010000039.1 coordinate 22,582, forward strand.
GTCGTAAAGGAGGAGGGGACGACGTTCTCCTTGCGGATGAACTCTCCCTGATAGAGGCGGGAGACCACCGTCGTGCCCTCCGACTGCACCAGAAGCATCCCGCCCTGCGTGTAGAGCGTGATCTCCTCGTCCTCCTTCTCCAGCATCCTGGCGATCTCCGTCAGCGTGCGCGCCGGGCAGATGATGCTCTTCTCGCCGCTCTTGGACAGGATCTTCGCCGACGTGATCGCAAGGCGGTACCCGTCGAGCGCGGTCATTTCCAGTTTGTCGCCGAACTCCATGAGGCACCCCTTGAGCACGGGACGCGAATCGTCCTGCGCGCAGCAGAACGTCGTCTCGGCGATGATCTTTTTGAGATCCGCCTGCTGCATCGTGAACGAATTTTCCCCGACCGTGAAGTCGATTTTGGGAAATTCCTCCGCCGGCAGGCTCTGCATGAAGGTACCCGCGTCGCGGTATCTGATCTCGACGCCCTTCTCTCCCGTGGAGATGCTGATCTCCTCGTCCGAGAGTTTGCCGATAAAGTCGGAGAACAGCTTTCCGGGCACGCACGTCTCGCCCTCTTCGAAGATCTCCGCCTTGACGCCCTTGCGGATGGAGAGTTCGCCGTCGGTGGCGAGCAGGGTGACCTCCTCGCCGAACGCCGAGAGCTTGATGCACTCCATGACGGGCGCGGTCGTTCTGACGGCGCACGCCTTGCTCACCTTGATGACAGCCTCCGAGAGGGAAAGCCCGTCGCACACAAATTTCATCGCTTGCCTCCTTATGTAGGGGATATTAAAAGAAAATAGATAATAGTAATAGTAATAGTGCCTGTGGAAATGTGGACAAGCCGTCGGCGCGGCGCGCCCGACCCGTCCGAATACCCATATTATAGCGAAAATAGGCGGAAATTTCAAGCGATTTGGGCTATTTTTGCAAAAAGAGCGCGCTGTGGAAAACCCGCGAAAACGCTGTGGACAGGCTGTTCACAATTTGTGCAGAAAATCCCGCCTGTGGAGAAAAATTTTCCCCGATTTTCGCCGCGCAAAAAAAATCGGCGCGTCGCGGCAAAGTTATCCACACACTTATCAACAGTGTGGAAAAACTTCCCCGTTCTTCTCGACAAACGGTTGAAAACCCCGCAGCGGTATGGTATAATGGTCGCATGAGAGAAAAAACCCCCGATTTTCAGGTTTTGCGGCAGAAAATCGCCCGAAACGAGCAAAAATTTCAGACATTTTACGAGCTGCTCCTTGCGGGCAACGCGGCGTTCAACCTAACTGCGATCACGGAACAAGAGGAAGTTTTCCACAAACACTTCCTCGATTCGCTCGCCGGCGAGGCATATTTGCCCGAAAACGCCCGCGTCGCGGAGGTCGGCTCGGGCGCGGGCTTCCCGTCCATCCCCCTCGCCATCGTGCGCGGCGACCTTTCGTTCACGCTCATCGAAAGCACCGGCAAGAAGTGCGAGTTCCTGCGCACCGTCGTCTCCCGCCTCGGGCTGAACGCGACCGTGCTGCAGATGCGCGCGGAGGACGCCGGCCGCGACCCGCGCTATCGCGAACAGTTCGACGCCTGCATCGCGCGCGCCGTCGCGCCCCTCGTGCCGCTGTGCGAGTATTGCTTCCCGCTCATCCGCACGGGCGGCTGCTTCGTCGCGTGGAAGGGCAGCGAGGACGAGACCCCCTCGGCGCGCCATGCCGTGCAGCTGCTCGGCGGCAGCCGTCTTTGCTCGCTCGCCTACGAGCTTCCCGCCGGCTACGGCGCCCGCCGTCTCGTGCTCGCCGAAAAGACCTCCCCGACGCCCGCAAAGTACCCCCGCGGCAACGGCAGGGAACGAAAAAACCCCATCGTATGACGCAAAAGGAGACGATCGCATGAAAACCTGCGCCCTCACCGGTCATCGCGGCCTTCCCGCCGACTTCGACAGAGCCGCCCTCGCCGCCGCGCTCGAGCGCCTCATTCAAGGCGGCTGCACCCGCTTTTTGTGCGGCATGGCGATGGGGTTCGACCTCACCGCCCTCGAGTGCCTCGTCGCGCTGCGCGAGCGATATGCCATCACCCTCGTCGCCTGTATTCCCCACGCAAGGCAGCCCGAGCGTTTCCCCGACGCCGAAAAGGCGCGCTACGCCCGCCTTCTGCCGCTGTGCGACGAGCAAGTCGTCCTCGGCGATCACTACACCGACGGCTGTATGCAGCGCCGCAACCGCTATATGGTCGACCGCGCCGACGTGGTGCTCGCCTATTGCCGCAAGAGATCGGGCGGCACCGCCTATACCGTCGGCTACGCAAAGCGCTGCGGCAAGCCCGTCATCTTTCTGTGAAATTGTGGATAACTTTCCCGACAGACACAAAAAAAGGACGCGCGCGGTTCCACTTATTATAATATAATAGAAAAGTTATCCACATTCCCGCGCCCGCACTGTGGATAACTCGGCTGACGGCAGCCCGCCGATGCGCCGCCGATGTCAGCGGACGGCAGCCCGCGCCCGGCGCGCAACGCCATCCTCCGAAAAAAATTTGCAAAAATGCGCGCCTTCCCCGTCGCAACGGGGAAGGCGCGCCCCGCACCGACGCAAGACCCGACACAAGATATTGTGTTTACACGTTTGAAGCATACATTTTGTGGAAATTTTATGTGAAAACCGAAAAAAATTTTCACGAAAATTGCCGCCCGCCGTTCGTTCGGCGGGCGGCAAAAAGCGCCCGTCCAATATTTTCCAAGCGCGCATATAAATACATTATATCGGATTTTTTCAAAAAAATTCTCGCAAAACGATTGACAAGCCTTTTGAAATGTATTATAATCGTTCACACAAAAGGGTCGCCGTATACGCGGTCGTTTTTCGCGTGCGGCGCCTCTTTTGGGAGGATGAGAAGTCGATGAAAGAGAATTCCCGTTGCGAAACGGTGGCTTTTTCGGAACAGATCGTACTTCAAACAAATTTTAGAACAATTAAAAGGAGAAAGTGAGTATGGTTCAGAGAATCAGGCATTTGGTTGCGAAAGTGCTGATGCTTCTTCTGGTCGTCTGTATGGTGATCGGCGCCGCTTTTCTGTTCGCGGGCTGTTCTGAAGACACCAAGAGCGTGCAGTCTTTTGCAATCGAAAACGGGGAACTCATCGTCACGTATACGGACGGGACGACGGATAACCTCGGCAGCGTAGTCGGCTCCAACGGCACGCAGGGCGACCAAGGCCCTCAGGGCCCTCAGGGCCCCCAGGGCGAGCAAGGCGACAAGGGCGACAAGGGTGACCAAGGCGATAAGGGCGACCCTGGCCGTGGTATCGTGAAAGTTGAGATCGTTGACGGCAACCTGATGGTTACCTATACCGACAGCGAAACGCCCGTTAACGTCGGCAAAGTGGACGAGGCAGACGCGATCGGCGTCGCCGACATCACGACCGAGCTTGTCGATGGCAAGATCAACATCGTCATTACATACACGGACGCATCGAAGGAACCCGTCAAAATTCCTGTCGAGAATCTTCTTCCTACCTGCGAGCATGAGTTCTATCAGATCACGCTTACGGAAGCGACCTGCCAGGAAGGCGGCGTTATCCTGAGCGTCTGCCAGAAGAACTGCGGCACGGCGAACATTGACTTCACCGAAGTCGATCCCGAAAACCACACCTACGTCGATACGCTGACGATGCCCACCTGCGAGGCAGACGGCTTCATCACGCGTACCTGCACGGGCAAAGATTCCACCGTTACGGTCACGCTTAAAGAGATCGTTGCAGACGTTGCGGAGGACGGCGAGGGCATCTTCGCAGAGCTTCTTGCGGAAAACGAGATTACCGATCCCGCAACGCAGCTCAAGGCGCTTGGTCACGATTACAAGTATACGTTTGTCGAGCCCGGCTGCGAGACGAACGGCTATATCACCTACGAATGCACACGCGACGAGGCGCATGCCGGCACCATCACGATGGAGCAGGTCAAGGCGGACTTCGATCTTGAGGAAGCAGACAGACAGTACACCACGATCCTTTCCGGTCTCGGCATCGATTCCGTCGAGGATATGATGGCAACCGGTCACTCCGGTAAAGAGAAAGCCGAGTGGGTCACCGTTGTCGATACCGGCGCAAACATCTGCGAGGACGGCGGACAGTACGTTCTTCTTTGCAGCAACTGCTACGACTATATGTACGACTCCGTGGACATTCCCGCGCTGGGTCACATCGTCACGGAAGAATGGAAGGTTCTCAAGGCTCCTACGCTCACGGAAACCGGTGTTCTCAGCGGTGCCTGCGCAGAGTGCGGTCTCTCCGCCGCAACCGTTGTGCTTCCCGCGCTGAACGACGAGGATTACGAAGTCACAACGAAGGAAGAGGCTTCCTGCGATAAGGAAGGTCTTGATGAGTACAAGATCACGTTCAACCAGGCGAGAGTAGATGCCGAAGAGGATGTCGAGCTTGTCTCCTTCACGTTCGAACAGGCAACGACCGCGCAGCATAAGCTCGGCACGACTTTGATGGATCTCAACAAGGTCTACAGCAAGCAGGAGCTTGAGTCTCTCAATGCAGCGAATAAGGGCGACAAGGAATATAATGTCGCCGGCGTTTCCGGTAACTATCCCGCAACCTGCCTCGATACAAGCGGCAGAGGCTTCTTCTACTGCTCCGAGTGCGACAACCTGTTCATCGTCAGTGTCTCCGGCCCTCATACCTATACGGAGGAAGATATCATCGACGAGAAGGCTCCTTCCTGCTACGAAGAGGGTTACAAGACGTATAAGTGCACCGTCTGCGGCAAGGATGAGACGATCACGATTCCCAAGACCGAGCACACCTACGGCGAGCCTGTTGTCACGCCCAATAGCGATGGAAACGGTGCTACCATTGTCTTCACCTGCTCCGTCTGCCCCGAGGGCACGGAAGGTCATACCTACACGATCAACGCGCTTACTTGGGAGAAGAGCGTTGATCCCGAGGAGACGTGGGATGCGACCTGCTCGAAGGAAGGCCAGACGACCTGGAACTACACCTACGAGAATAAAGATGGCGGCGAACCGATCGCGGATACTTACGTCGTGACGTATCCGAAGCTTCCTCACCACAGCAAGAACGGCGCGACCTACGTGGACGGTCAGGACAATAATGAGATCTACCAGGCATCGCAGATCGACGAAGTTTCCGGCAACTATCCTGCTGACTGCACCATCATCGGTCAAGGTATCATCCGTTGCGAGGATTGTAAGGAAGTCTTCATTGTTCAAGTCCAGGGCGATCACAAGTACGGCGCAGGCGTCCTTACCAAGCCTACCTGCACGGAAGATGGCACCATCACCTACACCTGCACGGTCTGCGACGAAGACACCAATGGTCATACCATGGTTGTCACGCAGGCAATCTATGCAGCGGCTACGGGCGCTGAGAAGGAAGCTTATGACGCGATCCTCAGCGCGGCAGGTCTTGACAGCCTCGAGGCACTCGGTCACACCTACAGCAGCGATCCTGTCATCGACATCGATAACGAGACGCTCAGCGGTACGATCACCTTCACCTGCGACGTCTGCGGGTTTGAGTATGTTGTGGAAGGCAAGAACTTCCAGAAGGATACTGGAAGGAGCAAGGCATCGACCTGTACCGTTCAGGGATTCGATCTCTACACTTACGAGTACGACCTGCCCAACGACGGCGGTACGACGAGCGGCGAAATCGAAGTGCCTCTGCCGCTTGCAGCACACGTCAACAATCTGGGCACCGAATATGATCCGGACGAAGATTGGTATTATGCGAGCAAGGTCGACAAGGAAGCACAGAACTTCCCTTCGAGCTGCCTCGAAATGGGCCAGGGCATCATCACCTGCAAGGGTTGCGGTACCGTCTTCATTGTCGACGTCAAGGGCGACCACGACTTCGGCGAACAGGTCGATTGGATCACGGTCAACGCAACCTGCACGACGGCGGCTTATCAGTATAAGCACTGCCTCGTCTGCGATCAGGACATCCGGAACAAAGACTATGTGGGCGCTACTGCAACCGGTCACAGCTACAACTATGAAGCGACCGTTGAGCCTACGGCTACCACGGCGGGCACGTTGGTTGCGACCTGCTCCAAGTGCGACGACGAAGTCGAGTACACGCTTCCCGCACTTTCCGAAGCGAACGGCTACAAGGTAGTTACGGTTCCTGCGACCTGCCAGGCACAGGGTTCCATCACCTACAGCTACGAGGTCAAGGGTACGGACGGCTCTGTTCTCTACACCTACACCAAGGTTGAGTCCACTCCTACGGTCGATCACAAGCTTGGCGACAAGGTTTACAGCTGGACGCACGAGGGCTATGACTACACCGGTAAGCTCTGCTCGACCTGCAATCAGATGATCGTCATCACCAAGACCGAGTCCGTCGGGTCGAAGCCCGTCAACGACAAGATCCTTGGTTCCGAGTTTGCAACGTGGGTGGATCCTTGGCAGGATGTTGAAGAGTACACGATCGCAGAAGGTCAGACCATCGTCCTTTCCGCAACCTATGCAAACGCAGGGGCTGATGCATTTGACGGTATCATGGCGTTCGTCTACACCGGTGCATTCACCAGCGGGTTCGACTATGTCTACCGCGCTCCCGGCGACATCTGTAATTCCACTTGGACGGGTGCGACCACGAACGTGACGATCAACAAGGGTATCGATCTTTCTGATCTTAATGCTCAGGTTGTTAAGGATTTTGCTGCGATGAAGAGCGACGCGAAGTTTGACCTCACGATCAGCTTTGCAGACGACACGCTCACCTTCACGATGAACTACTACGCTGCAGACGGCACGACCGTTGCTGAAACGCTCAGCGCGACCATCACCGGTTTGACGGCAGACAGCTACAAGATCGGCTTCGTGCTTGATCGTGCGACGGTTGTCGGCGATGTCACGATCACCGAGAATGCGCTTCCCGCAGTCGACGAAGGTGAAGACGAGGGCGAAGGCGAAGTGACGGTTCCCACCGATCCCACCGAGCCCGGCGACGTCGTGATGGCGTAACGTCTACCCCTGCCGAGGGAGTTTCCCGAGGCACCACAATGGATGTGGTTATTATGATAACTTCTCATCATCCATTATAAATCAAGAAAGCAGCAGACTTCGGTCTGCTGTTTTCTTTTGTTTGAAAATTCGACGCGTTCTCCTTTTTTCCCTCTTTGTTCGCGCCCGCCGCCGTGGTAAGCTGTCTGCAAAGAGGTATTCTATGGCTTACGAAAAACGCGTCTGTATCCTGCGGCAGATCCGCAAGGGATTTTCCGCCGACGGCAGCGCCCTCACGGGCGCCGTCTATGCCGAGCGCCTGGGCGACGAACTCACCGTCACCCCGCGCATCGCCGATCTCTCCCCGCTGCGTGACGGCCGCTATGCGCTCTATCTCTGGGCGGACGGCAAGACCTTCTGTCTCGAACTGCACGGCAACAGCGCATTGCGCCTTGCCGCCGCGCCCTCCCTTGCCTCCGGCTTTGCGGTGCTGCTCTGTTTCGTCAAGGGCGACGTCCAGCCGCTCGCCTTCGGCCGCTGCGGCGCCGCGCCCGAGCGCTACGCCGCGCTCCTGGAGGATCGCTCCATCCCCAACCCGCGCCCGCCCGTCGAGCTGCCCATCCCCAACGCGCCCAACGTGCCGCTCGCGCCCACCGTGCCCCTGCCCGACCCGCTCCCCGACGACACACGCGGACAGCGCGCCGCCGCGCGCTACGATGACGACGCCGTCGCCGCAGACAACTATTTCGCGGACGCGGTGGATGGCGATGCAAAAGCTGCTTCTGCGCCTTGCGCGCAGCCCGGGGCGGCGGCGCCGGGCGATGCAGGCGATCTTCTCCTGCGCCCGCGCGGCGCGCTTACATACTATTTCTCCGTCAAAGAGCGGCTCGACGCCGCCTTCCGCGACCACCCGCACGACGAGCGCCTGCTCGCCGCCTTTCCGCAGTCCGAATGGGTGAACGTCGGCGGCGCGCTGCTCGGCATCGTCTGCGCGGAGGGCATCCCGCGCTGGCTCTGCGTCGCCGTCGAGGGCGAAAAGCCCGCCGAGATGGGGGAGCATGCCCGCTTTGTGCCCTACACGCCCTACTCGGACGCGGGCGCCTGGGTGGTCTTTCAGGACGCCGACACGGGCGAATACGTCACGCTCTCCGACACATAAAAAAAATCCGTCCTCACGACGGATTTTTTTCTGCCGAAAAAACTTGCCGAGCAGCGGCGTTGTAAATCGCCCGAGCGCCTTTGCTTCGGGCATCACCGTGCGGTGCATGAGAACGTGCGCCCGCATGCGTTCATGGTGGAGTGCGTCCTGCATCCTGCCCTCCGAATGGTAAGGATCCTTATCATTCGTTTTCTTATGATATCCAGCCGTGCGCGCTGTCGTGCGCGCGCTGTCGACCGTTCGTGAGGGGAAAAAGAAAATTTTTCTCCGCCGCATCCAAACCCTTTACAAGTTGCACATTTTGTGCTAAAATGTATCGTGGGATGCGAGCGGCATAATCCGTTCATTTCGGCGCCGCCCTCCCCGCAACACCCGGACACTTTTTCAGGAGGAAAATATATGGCATACCCCACCAAGAACAAGAAGGTCATCGCCTTCGTCGAAGAGAGCGCCAAGCTCGCCTGCCCGGACAACATCGTCTGGATCGACGGCAGCGAGGAGCAGCTCGCCGCGCTCCGCAAGGAAGCGTGCGCGACGGGTGAGATGATCGAACTCAACCAGGAAAAACTTCCCGGCTGCTACTACCACCGCACCGCCCAGAACGACGTCGCGCGCGTGGAGGACAGAACGTTCATCTGCTGCCGCGAGAAGGAGAACGCCGGCCCCACCAACAACTGGATGGATCCCAAGGAGGCGTACAAGATGTGCGCCGACATCGCCCGCGGTCAGATGAAGGGCAGAACGATGTATGTCATTCCCTATTCGATGGGCGTCATCGGCTCCTCCTTCTCCAAGATCGGCATCGAGGTCACCGACTCCATCTACGTCGTGCTCAACATGGCGATCATGACCCGCGTCGGCCTTGCCTGCTATGAGCAGCTCGGCGAGGACGGCGACTTCATCAAGGGCTTCCACGCAAAGTGCAACGTCGATCCCGAGAAGCGCTATATCATGCACTTCCCCGAGGACGACACCATCATCTCCGTCAACTCCGCTTACGGCGGAAACGTGCTTCTCGGCAAGAAGTGCTTCGCGCTGCGCATCGCGTCCTACCTCGGCAAGACGGAGGGCTGGATGGCGGAGCATATGCTCATTTTGGGCGTGACCTTCCCCGACGGCAGCAAGAAGTACGTCGCGGCGGCGTTCCCGTCCGCCTGCGGCAAGACCAACCTCGCCATGCTCATCCCGCCCAAGCACTATCTTGAGGAGGGCTACAAGGTCGAGACGGTCGGCGACGATATCGCATGGATCCGCGTAGGCGAGGACGGCAGGCTCTGGGCGGTCAACCCCGAGAACGGCTTCTTCGGCGTCGCGCCCGGCACCAACGAGAAGAGCAACCCCAACGCGCTCGCCGCGACGAGAAAGGGCACCATCTTCACCAACGTCGCCATCAACCCCGCGGACAACACCGTGTGGTGGGAGGGGCTGACCAA
>CALVWN010000040.1 GCA_944367415.1 uncultured Clostridia bacterium
GCGTACCAGCGCTGTTTTTGTGCTGTGTCGGCGGGGGGGTGGCGGGGGTGGCGTCACGGCCCCAGCCGCCCGCCGCAGAGAGGGGAAATCCATATAATAGGGTAAGACGCTGCGATTTTTTTGAAAAGATGCATGAAATCGTTGAAAAATCCGTTTGAAAATGTTATACTATTACTATCGTGAGAAAAAATAAACTGCGGTTTTCTGCGGAAAACCGATACGGAGGTTCGGCTTGAACGGAGTTGGACGCGGAGAAGATCAACAAAATAAAAATAAGGGATCGCTGCTGACGCGGGAGACGGTGGGCATGACCCTGCTCCTGTTCAGCGCGGTCATCTTCCTCATTGCCGTGACCGGGAAGTATATTTTCGGGCAGATCGGCGTCTCCATCACGGCGTTTTTCGTCGGCGTGGCGGGATTTTTCGTCTACCCGCTGCTCGTGCTTGCGATGTACGGTTCCGCCGTCCTGGCATTCGGCAAAAAATTTATTCCGGCGCGCTGGGTGCTGCGCGTCTTTTTGCTCGCCGCGGCAGCCTTTCTCATCGTACATACGGCGACGTCGTCGGAATTTTTCGGGCGCGGATACGGCGGATACCTCTCCGCCTGCTGGTCTGCCGCCGAGGCCGGCGTCGCAGACGGAACGGGCGGAGGCGTGCTGTTCGGCATCATCGTCTATCCCGTGCGCGCGGCGCTCTCCACGGTGGGGGCGTATATCTTCTTTTCGCTGCTCACGCTGCTGGCGCTCTGGTTCATTCTCATCGCCACGCCGCTGCGCGCGTTGCTTTTGCCTTCCGCGCGTGCGCGCAAACCCGCAAAGCAGCCCGAAGAAAAACAGCCCATGACCTTTGACGATCTGCCCGAGCCGGAGCACGCCTACCCCGCGCAGCAGCCTGCGGCGCCCGCAGGGGCGCCCGTCTACGGTTACGGCACGTCCGGACAGCCGGCATCTGCCGCGCAGCCGTCGCAGCCGGGGTATGCGCAGCCGCAAGCGTATGCACAGCCTGCGCAGCCGGGGTACGCGCAGCCGCCGCAGTATGCCGCGCCGCCGCAGGCGCAGCCGAGCTATGCGCAGCCGCAATCGTATGCACAACCGCAATCGTATGCACAACCGCAATCGTATGCGCGGACGGGCTATGCGCAGCCGTCGCAGACGGGGTATGCGCGGCAGGCTTCCGCCGCGCCGCAGCCCGATGTGCTGCAGCTCCGCACTGCCGACGGCAAGCCTTACACGCCCAAGACGAACGCGGCGGAGGAGCCGGGCGATCCTGCCGATCCCCGCTCCATCCTCTTCCGCCACGACGATCCCGCCAAGAACTACAAGGAAAACCTCATCTTCAACAGCGATTCGCGCTTTAATACGCAGCCCCGCCGTTCGAGCGTGGGAGGGGCGGCTGCCTCGCAGCCGTCCGCGCCCGCTTCCTCCTCCGCATCTGCCTATGGCGCGACGTCGCCCTATGCCGCGCCGCGCGCGGAGACGGGCGGCATGAGTTATACCGAGCAATATACGGCGGAGACCTCCAGAACGCGCCCGTCCATGCCCCGTCAGGTCACGGAGGTGCGCCCCGAACCCGCGGAGGACGACTTCAACTATCCGCAGACGCCTTCCTACCGTGCGCCCGCCGAGCCTGCCTCGGAGGAGCCTGACTACTACGCGCACGATGTGGAGGCGGAATTTTCCTCGCAGCCCAATGTGGATGATTATACGCCCGCCGAGCCGGTGCGCCCCGCCGAACCTGCGCGCCCGACGTACGAGACGCCCGCCGAGCCGGTGCGTCCCGCCGAGCCTGCGCGCCCGACGTATGAGGAACCCGCCGAGCCGGTGCGCCCCGCAGAATCTGCGCGCCCGACGTATGAGACGCCTGCCGAGCCGGTGCGCTCCGCCGAGCCGGCGCGTCCGACGTACGAGACGCCTGCCGAGCCTGTTCGCCCGACGTATGAGACGCCCGCCGAGCCGGTGCGTCCCGCCGAGCCTGTTCGTCCGACGCCCGCTTCGAGACGGGCGGATGAGCGGGAACAGGACTTCCGCAGTCTCTTTTCGCAGCCCGTCGAAGAGCGTACCAAGCTCCCGGACGAGCCGGTGCGCCCCGTCGAACCGGCGCGCCCGACATATGATGCGCCCGTCGAACCGATGCGTCCGACGTACGAGGCGCCCGTCGAGCCGGAGCTTCCCGCGCCCGCGTTCGGCGAGGAGGATGCGCCGCTCGCCGACAGTCGCGTGTATGACGCGCCCGTGCGCGAGTCCGCCGCAGATCTCTTTGACGACGATGCACAGGCGGCGCCGGAGGAAGTTCCGGACGAGCTGCCCGTGCGCGGCAGGGAGCGTGCGGTGAGAGGACGCGCGGAGGTGACGCCCCTTCCCGAAGAGGAGGCGCCCGCGCAGAAGCGGCACATCTACAAGCCGTACGTCTGCCCCTCGCTCGATTCCCTCAACGAAGTCAAGAGCGCCGTGAGCATCTCGCAGGAGGAGATCGACCAGAACTCCGCCGTGATCGTGGAGACGCTGTCGGGATTCCGCATCGATGCGGAGGTCATCCGCGTGACGACGGGTGCCTCCGTCACGCGCTACGACATCGACATCCCCAAGAACATTGCCGTCTCGCAGGTCATCAAGCGCGGCCCCGAGCTTGCACTGCGCCTTCAGGCGCGCGACGGCGTCAATATCTTCTCCAATTCGGAGGCGGGCGCCGTCTCCATCGAAGTGCCCAACTCGGTGCGCGGCACGGTCAGCCTGCGGTCGGTCATGCGGTCGGAGAACTATCTCAACGCCAAGCCCGGCGCCCTCATGTTTGCGCTCGGACAGGACGTCGAAGGGCGCAACGTGTGCGAGGACATCGTCAAGATGACGCACATCCTCGTCGCCGGCTCCACCAACTCGGGCAAGAGCATCTGCCTCGACTCCATGCTCGTCAGCCTGGTCTGCAAGTATTCGCCCGAGGAACTGCGGCTCATCCTCATCGACCCCAAGAAGACGGAGTTCATCGTCTTTGACGGGTTGCCGCACCTCATGATCAACGAGATCATCTCGGACGCGCCCAAGGCGATCTCCGCCTTCAACTGGGCGATCAAGGAGATGGAGCGGCGCTACAGTCTGTTCGAGAAAAAGACGCGCGCGGGTACCAATGTGCGCGACATCGACGGCTACAACCGCTCGCTCACCGAGGACGAGGAGCGGCTCCCCAAGATCGTCATCGTCGTCGACGAGCTTGCCGACCTCATGACGGTCGCCAAGAAGGACATCGAGGAGCGCATCCAGCGCCTCACGCAGAAGTCGCGCGCCGCGGGCATCCATCTCGTGCTCGCCACCCAGCGTCCGTCGGTGGACGTCATCACGGGCGTCATCAAGAGCAATCTGCCCACGCGTATCGCGCTGCGCGTCGTCTCCGACGTCGACTCGCGCACCATTCTCGACGAATCGGGCGCGCAGAACCTGCTCGGGAAGGGCGATATGCTCTACCGCACGAACGGGATGTTCACCTGCCGCCGCGTGCAGGGCGCCTTCGTCAGCGACAAGGAGATGCAGGATATCGTGCAGGACATCAAGACGCACAACGAGGCGTACTTCGATACCGACGTCTCCGATTTCATCAACAACACGCAGCAGGACGGAGAAGGCGGGGGCGGCGGAGGCAGCTCCGACGACGTCGACCCCAAGTACATCGACGCGCTCCGCATCGTCGTAAAGGTCGGACAGGCCTCCATCTCCCTCATCCAGCGCAAGTGCTCGGTGGGGTACAACCATGCGGGCAAGATCATCGAGTGGATGGAGGACATGGGGTATATCACGCCCTTTGACGGCAAGGCGAAGGCGCGCGGCGTACTGCTTTCCAAAGAAGATTTTGAGGCCAAATACGGAGATATCGACTGATGCAAAAGGTTTTCGGCATGATCTCCCTCGGCTGCGACAAGAACCGGGTGGACGGCGAGCGGCTTCTGGGAGAAGTGCGCCGCCACGGCTGCCCCATTACGGACGACCCGTACAGGGCGCAGGTACTCATCGTCAATACCTGCGCCTTTCTGAACGCCGCCCGCGAGGAGGCGATCAAGACTGTTCTCGAGGGCGATCTCCTGCGCACGGGCGCGCTCGAAAAGATCGTCGTCACGGGCTGCCTGCCGCAAAAATATATCGGGGAACTCTTCCCCGCGCTCACGGAAGGGGATGTCTTTCTGGGCGTCTCGGACGCCACGCAGCTCTTTCCTGCGCTCGAGCGCGCCTATGCGGGCGAGCGGGTCAATGCCGTCGGCACGGGCTGCGAGGGGGCGGAGCGCGTCATCACGACGCCGCCGCACTTAAAGTACCTCAAGATCGCGGACGGGTGCTTCAACCACTGCACCTACTGCCTCATCCCGAGCATCCGCGGAAAATACCGTTCCTATCCCATGCAGCAGCTGCTCGACGAGGCAAGGTCGCTCGGCGAGACGCAGGAGCTTGTGCTCGTCGCACAGGACACCACGCGCTACGGCGAGGACACGGGCAAAAATTTATTTGTCGAATTGCTCGAAAAACTTTCTGAACTTGACAATATCTGTCATATTCGTCTGCTATACTGTTACCCGGAAGTGGTGACGGACGAGCTCATCCGCGCGCTGCGCGACAACCCCAAACTTGTCAGGTATCTCGATATCCCCCTCCAGCACAGCGAGGACAGGACCGTAAAGCTGATGGGGCGGCGGGGGAGCCGGGCGGAGTACCTTGCGCTCATCGCCAAGCTGCGGCGCGAGGTGCCGGGGATCGCGCTGCGCACCACCTTCATTGCCGGCTTTCCCACCGAGACGGAGGAGGAGCACGAGGCGCTCAAGGCATTTTTGCGGGAGGCGCGCTTCGAGAACTGCGGATTTTTCGCCTATTCGCGCGAGGAGGGAACGCCCGCCTACAAGCTGAAGGGGCAGATCCGTCACAGCACCAGGCAGCGGCGCGTGAAGGCGCTCTATGCGGTGCAGGAGGCGCTCTCGAAGGAGCGGCTCTCGGGCATGATCGGGCATACGGTGCGCGTTCTGTGCGACGGCGTCGACTTTGAGAGGGGCTGTTTTGTCGGGCACGCCGCCTTCCAGGCATACGACGTGGACGGCAAGGTGTATTTCAACGCGCCGAAGGCGGAGACGGGCAAATTTTACGACGTCTTTGTCGAGGGCGCGGACGAAGCCGACCTGTTCGGTCACAAAAAATAGAGACTTGCCGCCCCGTGCGGACGCCGCAAGCGAGGAGTGCTTATGAATCTTCCCAACAAAATTACGCTGACGCGTATCTTCATGATCCCCGTCTTTGTGCTGTTCTTCTATCTGGACGTGATGGACGGGTGGAACTATCTTGTCGCCGCGATCGTCTTTGTGCTGGCTGCCGCGACGGACGCCCTCGATGGACATATCGCGCGCAGCCGCCATCTCGTCACCAACCTCGGCAAGTTCCTCGATCCCATTGCGGACAAGGTGCTCGTCTCTACGGCGCTCATCCTGCTCCTGACGCGCGGCGCGCTCTTTGAGGTGGAATTCTTCGCGGGCTGGGGGCTCATCGTCGCCGGCATCTGCGTCGCGGTCATCCTCGCAAGAGAACTCATCGTCAGCGGCTTCCGCATGGTCGCCGCCGAGCGCAGCCTCGTCATCGCCGCGGATAAACTGGGCAAGGTCAAGACCACCTTCCAGGATGCCGCCATCGCGCTCATCCTGGCGGGCGCCGCCTTTCTTGGCACGAAGGCGGGCGAGATCATTCTCATCGTCGGCATTTTCTGCTTCTATGTCTGCACCATCCTCACCGTCATCTCGGGCGTCAACTATCTCGTGAAGAACAGACAGGTACTCACCGAGCCGGCGCAGAGCGGGGAGGCGCAGGCGTGAAGTACGCGGGCATCGTCCTTCGCAATATCAAAAATCCGCTGACGGCGGTGGAGTATGCCCCCGTGTTCGACGCGCTGCTGTCGGGCGGCGTGTTCGTGGATGAGATCGAGCTGCTCGCCTACGACGCGCCGAGCAGGGTCTCGGCGGCGCTGCTGCGTCTCTCCACCGAGTGCGACGCCGTCTTTGTCGTCTGCGCGCCCGTGCTGCTCGCCTCCGCGCGGGAGGCGGTCAGCGTTGCGGCGGAGGAGAAATTCTCCGAGGAAAACCTGCTCGAGACGCAGGACTGTCTCTTTGCCGTGCTGCCCGAGGGGGCGCAGGGCAGCCGCCTCGTCGGCGAACAGGTCATCCCGCGCGTGGACAGGCGGCGGCACCGCTCCTATGCGCGCGTCGTCATCCGCACCTGCACCGCGCCGCACGACGCCGTGCGCGCCGCCCTTCGGCGGGCGGCGGAGGCGGGCGGCGGAACGCTCACGCTGCACGCGGGCGACGAGTACGGCTGCGGGCGCATCGAGGTCATCTACGACCAGGACACCCCGAAAATGAAGGCGGACGAGGCGGTTCGCATCCTTGCGACCGACCTCAAAGACTATATCTACGCGATGGAGGACGTCTCGCTTGCCGAGCGCCTCGTCGAGGCGCTCAAGCTGCACAAGATGCACGTCTCCACGGCGGAATCCTTTACAGCGGGCGGCGTGGGGCGCGCCATCGTGCAGGTGCCGGGCGCGAGCGCCGTCTTCTTCGAGGGCATCAACGCCTATGCGAACAAGGCGAAGCAGGTGCGGCTGGGCGTGAGCAGCTTCACGCTCATGGGGAAGGGCGCCGTCTCCGACGAGACGGCGTACGAGATGGCGGCGGGGCTTCTCAAGGCGGGCAACTGCGATCTTGCCATCGCGACGACGGGGCTTGCCGGCCCCGACGCCGACGGCACGACCAAGCCGGTCGGGCTGTGCTTTCTCGCCGCCGGCACCAAGGAGCGCGTCCGCGTGTTCCGGTTTCAGCTCTCGGGCGACCGCGAGACGATCACCCGCACGGCGATCAACTATGCGCTCTTTCTTGCCTATAAGCAGATCGCATAGAGAAATTGTGGAATTCATCAAGGAGTACAGGATATGAACGAAGAAAAACGCAAGGCGCTCGACGCCGTGCTCGCCCAGATCGAAAAGGCGTACGGCAAGGGCGCGATCATGAAGCTCGGACAGGATGCCGGCAATACCGACATCGAGGTCATCCCCACGGGGTGCCTCTCGCTCGATCTGGCGCTCGGCATCGGGGGGCTTCCCCGCGGCAGAATGATCGAGATCTACGGCCCCGAGTCCTCGGGCAAGACGACGGTCGCGCTGCACGCCGTCGCCGAGGCGCAAAAACTGGGCGGCGTCGCCGCCTTCGTGGACGCCGAGCACGCGCTCGATCCCGTCTATGCGAAGAAGCTGGGCGTCAACCTCGACGATCTGTATGTCTCCCAGCCCGACACGGGCGAGCAGGCGCTCGACATCGTCGACGCGCTCGTGCGTTCCTCCGCCGTCGACATCGTCGTCATCGACTCGGTCGCCGCGCTCACGCCCAAGGCGGAGATCGAGGGCGACATGGGGGATTCCCACGTCGGTCTGCAGGCGCGGCTCATGTCGCAGGCGCTCAGAAAGCTCACCGCCATCGTCAATAAGAGCAAGACGTGCGTCATCTTCATCAACCAGCTGCGCGAGAAGGTGGGCGTCATGTTCGGCAACCCCGAGGTCACGCCGGGCGGCAAGGCGCTCAAGTTCTATGCCTCCGTGCGCATCGATATCCGCAAGACGGATATCCTCAAGGACACCGAGGGGGCGGCGGGCAACCGCACGCGCGCAAAGGTGGTCAAAAACAAGCTCGCGCCGCCCTTCCGCCAGGCGGAGTTCGACATCATGTACGGCGAGGGCATCTCGCAGGAGGGGTGCATCATCGATCTCGGTGTGCAGTACGACATCATCAAAAAGAGCGGCGCGTGGTTCAGCTATAACGACCAGAAAGTCGCCAACGGCCGCGAGAAGATGCGGCAGTTCCTAAAGGACAATCCCGAGCTTGCGGCGGAGATCGAGATGAAGATCCGCGCCGCGGCGAAGGGCGCGCCCGTCGACGAAGTGGCAGGCGCCGAAGAAGCATGAAGTACGGCTATCTGCGCGTCGCGGCGGTCAGCCCCGCCTTAAAGGTCGCAGACCCCGCCTGCAACGCCGCCCGCATCTGCGAGGCGATCGAGGCGCAGGCGGCAAAGGGGACGGAGCTGCTCGTCTTTCCCGAGCTATCGCTCTCGGGCTATACCTGCGGCGATCTCTTTCTGCAAAAGACGCTGCTTCAGGGCTGCATGGACGCGCTGCGCACCGTTGCCAAGGCGACGGAGGGGAAGCGGATGCTCGTCTTTGTCGGGCTGCCCGTCGTGTGCGAGGGCAAGCTGTATAACTGCGCGGCGGCGCTTGCAGACGGGAAGGTGCTGGGGTTCGTGCCCAAGACGCATCTGCCCAACTACAACGAATTTTACGAGGCGCGGCACTTCGTGCGCGGGCAGTCTGCGCCCGCCCTTGCCGGGCTTTGGGATGGGCTGACCGCGCCGCTCTCGACCGATCTTCTCTTCTGCGCAAAGGGGCACCCCGAGACGCGCATCGCCTGCGAGATCTGCGAGGACGTGTGGGTCGCCGACCCGCCCTCTTCCCGCCATGCGCAGGCGGGGGCGGTCGTCATCGTCAATCTCTCGGCGAGCAACGAGGTCATCGGAAAGCGCGAATACCGCAAGAAGATCGTCGCGGCGCAGTCGGGAAAGTGCGTCTGCGCCTACGTCTACTGCGACGCGGGGGCGGGCGAATCCACTTCGGACATGGTGTTTGCAGGCAACGACCTCATCTACGAAAACGGCGCGCTCGTTGCCGAGGCGGAACCGTTCTCGACGGGCGCGTGCGAAGCGGAAGTGGACGTCGGCTTTCTCATCGCCGAGCGCCGCAGGCTCAACACCTTCGGCAACCGCGAGGGGGGCGAGGGCGAAAAATATCTCATCGCGGAGGCGGATTTCTTCACCGACGCACTGCCCGAGCCGTTCGTCTCGCCGACGCCCTTTGTGCCCGAGGAGGAGGGGACGCTCGGCGAACGCGCCCAGCTCATCCTCAATATGCAGGCGAACGCGCTCGCCAAGCGCTTTGCGCACACGAAGGCGAAGACGGCGGTCATCGGCATTTCGGGCGGGCTGGATTCCACGCTCGCGCTGCTCGTCGCGGCGCGCGCCTTCGACCTGCTCAAAAAGGACAGGGCGGACATCCTCGCCTATACCATGCCCGGGTTCGGCACGACGGGGCGGACAAAGAACAACTCGCTCGCGCTCATGCGCGAGATGGGGGTGAGCGCGCGCACCGTCTCCATTGCGGACACCGTGCTGCGGCACTTCGAGGATATCGGACACGATCCCGCGCAGCTGAACGCGACCTATGAGAACGCGCAGGCGCGCTACCGCACGATGATTTTGATGGATGCCGCCAACGAGACGGGCGGGCTGGTCATCGGCACGGGGGATCTGTCCGAACTCGCCCTCGGCTGGTGTACCTATAACGGCGACCACATGAGCATGTACGCGGTCAACTGCGGCGTTCCCAAGACGCTTGTCAAGCATCTCGTTCGCGCCGAAGCGGAGCGGCTGGGGGGCGGCGTGCGGGAGATCCTCGAGGATATCCTCGCGACCGAGATCTCGCCCGAACTGCTTCCGCCCGACGCCGCGGGCAATATCGCGCAGAAGACGGAGGATATCGTCGGGCCGTACGAGCTGCATGACTTCTATCTCTACCGCTTTCTGCGGCGCGGCGACGCGCCCGCCAAGATCTACTATCTCGCCCGGCGTGCGTTCGCCGGAAGATATGACGACGCGACGCTCAAAAAGTGGCTCGTCAGCTTTTACCGGCGGTTTTTCTCGCAGCAGTTCAAGCGCAACTGCATCCCCGACGGCGTCAAAGTCGGCTCCGTCTCGCTTTCGCCGCGCGCCGACTGGCGGATGCCCTCCGACGCCTCCGCCGCGCTCTGGCTGCAGGAGGCGGAAAATCTCTGATACGTTTCCGGCATTTTCGCGCCGCGCGCCCGAACAGGGCGCGCGGCGCGATGATATTTTCTGCAAAAAAAGATTTTTTTGCCAACTTCCGTGAAGCAGTTGACAGCTTGCCCGGAAATATTGTATAATATTCCCGACAATGTCGTATTCTGCCCGTATTCCGCTCCGAAATCCATCGGCGGGGAGAGGGGCGTGTGTGATAAAGTCAAATTTATATTCCAGGGAGGCTGTATGAACGATTTCGGCAGCCTGCTCCTTGCTATGTCCGGGTTGGAGATCGGCCTGCTCGTCGTCGCCGTCGTGCTTGCGATCGGCGTCGTCGCCGCCGTGTTTCTGACGCGGGATATCCTGAATAAGCGTGCAAAAAAGAGGTCGGAACAAAAGCTCGACGAGACGAGCAAGCGCGTGGAGGAGATGCTCTCCGAGGCGCGCGCTCAAAGCAAGCAGCTCAAAAAGGAAGCAATCTTAGAAGCCAAGGAACAGGAACTCAAACGAAGAAACGATTTTGAACAGGAGATGAAGGAGAAGCGTGCGGAGCAACAGCGCACGGAGGCCCGACTCTCCAAGCAGGAGGATCTGTTAGAGCGCAAAGAGGCGGAACTCAACAAGAAGAACGAGTCCCTCGATGCGCAGAAGGAGAACCTTTCAAAGCGCCTTGAGGAGGTGTCCAAGAAGCAGGAAGTCCTCTCGCACCAGCACGAGCTCATGGTGCAGGAGCTTGAAAAGGTCGCCCAACTCACCAAGGAGGAGGCGAAAAAACTTCTCACCGACGAGATCCTCGAGGAGACCCGCCACGACGTCGCCGTTCAGGTGCGCAACCTCGAACAGCAGGCGAAGGAGGACGCCGATCTCAACGCGAAGAACATCATCACGCTCGCCATTCAGCGCTGCGCCGCCGATCATGCGTCGGAAGCGACCGTGTCCGTCGTGCCGCTGCCCAACGACGACATGAAGGCGCGCATCATCGGCCGTGAGGGGCGCAACATCCGCGCCATCGAGAACGCGACGGGCATCGAGCTCATCATCGACGATACGCCCGAAGTCGTCA
>CALVWN010000041.1 GCA_944367415.1 uncultured Clostridia bacterium
TTATTTACATACCCTGATTATTTTATAAAAGATGGTAACGGGCGGCGGACTTTTTGTAAAGTCCGCCGCCCGTTCATTGCATAGGCAATATTATTGATTTAATTTACGTATTCCCACAGTCGAGTTCGATAACTATCCTAACCGTGCGGAACTGCTTTATCACTTTTTCGCGGTAGCCGTGATCATCCACACAGAAGATAAAATGGGGATAAAACAGCTCAAATGAGGCTATTTCGGCGTATTTTTGCCCTAATTGCGACGTAGCACTACCATAGTCTCGACGTGGCGCGTCTGGGGAAACATATCGAATGGCTCGACGGTGACGAGATCGTAATTGCCCGCGGGAGATTCCGCCTTGACGAGGGCGCCGTCGCGGTCGACGAGCGAGCCGGTCAGGATGCCGACGTCGCGGGCGAGCGTCGCGGGATCACAGCTGATCATGACGATCTTCTTGACATTGCGCGCAACGAGCAGATCGAGCACGCCGCGCGCAACGCCCGCGCGGGGCGGATCGAGCACGACGAGCGCCTCCGGGGCACGGTCAAGTACCCCCTCCAGGAGATCCTCCACCCTGCCGCAGATGTTTTCCATCTTGTCCGAAAGCGCATTCTGCGCGCGCAGCGTCTCGGCGCAATCGTGCGCCTCCGGCACGATCTCGATGCCGTATGCCTTTTTGCACTTTCTGGCGAACTTCGCCGTGAGCAGTCCGCCGCCCGCATAGCAGTCGATGACAAGATCCTGTTCGTCTGCAAAGGAGAGCGCGCGGTCGTACAGTTTGCCGCGCACGTTCTCGTTGACCTGCACGAAGGTACGCGGCCCCACTTCATAGACGATGCCGCCGTCCTGGCACTCGTATCTTCCCGGCCCCTTGAGCAGATGGAATTCGTCGCCGAAGATGACGTTGGTCTTTTTGTCGTTGACGTTCATCCAGAAGCTGTACTCGGGAAAGACTTTATCCAGGAGAAAGAGAAAATAGTCGATCCCCTTCAGCTCGGGGACGGTGGTCACAAGCGTGACAATGAACTTCTTGCGCAGCTCCCGGACGACGATGTGACGGATCTGACCCTCGCCCGTCTCCTCGTCATAGCCGTCCAGACCGCATTTCTCCATGAACCCGAGCAGGGCGGAGATCAGTCCCTCCGACCAGTCGGGATGAAGCGGACAAGCCGTCGTGGGCACGATTCGATGGGAGCGTTCCGCGTAAAACCCGACCACGTTCTCGCCGTTCCTGCGGCCGACGGGCATCTGCAGCTTGTTGCGGTAACCGTATTCCTTCTCACTGCGCTCGCAGGGAGAGACGGGAAAGTCGATGCCCGCGATCTTTTTGAGACAGTCGCGCACCAGTCCCTGTTTGAATTTGGTCTGCACATGATACTTGATATGCTGAAGCTGACAGCCGCCGCACCTGCCGAACACGGCGCACTTGGGGCGCACACGCACCTCGGCGGGCGTATCGAGCTCCTCCACGCGCGCGTAACCGATATTCCCCTTCACTTTGAGCGCGCGCACGAGGGCGCGTTCCCCGGGAAGCAGCCCGGGGATAAAGAGCGTCACGCCGTCTTTTTTGGCGATGCCCTCCCCCTGCGTGCCGAGCGCAGCGCAGGTCACTTTGAACATATCGTTTTTTTCCACGCCGCTCACCTCCCGATCCGCCGTACGACGCTGTCCGTCGCCTTCTGGCAGAGAAAGATCATGTAGTCATAGACGGCGAACACGAGCGTGCCGCCCACAAAGAGAATGACAAAGAAACTGTTCTCGACATAGGGATACCAGGTGAGTTCCCTCAAGCCCAGAAATTCCTCCAGCACCACCCACGCAAGCCAGAGCGTGAGGTCGAACCATGCCGCCTTGACGAGGTAGAGCGCCCCGTGGATAAGCGGTTTTTTGACATATTTCTTCTGAAAATAATTGGCGAGCGGGTGCAGCCCGAAGAACACGATGAAGGGAAGCAGCTGCACGATGCCCAGCACAAACCCCGTGAAGAGGAAGGCGAGCAGGACGCCGCCCGCATAGGCGAGACAAAAGCCCAAAATCTGCTGTTTGGCGAGCGGCACCATGAGCGCAAACACGGCGATGAGATACCCCGCCGCGAGCAGAAAACGCACATAGGAGCCGAGCGTCAGCGCAAGCGAAGCGACGGCGCAGGCGATCGCGGAGAGGGCGATCTCAAAGGAACGTGACTGCTTTTTCATGACATTCCCCGATCAGGCGCGCCGCTCAGTGACAGTTGCAGCAGAGGTTGAACAGACAGTTGACGCACAGGAAGGTATAGCAGAACGAGGCGCACTGCGAGCACCAGTTCCCGCCCATCTGCTCGTCGCCGTTCTGCACGGGATCGGGATTGGTGTTGGGCGCGCCGCCCGACTGCTGGCGGTAATCGGCGCGGCTCTTCAGCTTGTCGTATGCCTCGCGGTACTTCGTGTTGCTCCCGTCCATCTGAATGGCGATCTCGAGCTGCTTCTTGCTCTCCTGCATCCAGTTCTTCTTATAGAAGACGACGGACTGCAGGTAGTGCCATTCGGCGCTGCGCTCGTTGAAGTCGTCGAGCAGCTGCTGCGCACGCGCGATATCCCCCTGGCGGATGGCATCGCCGACCGCCTCGAACGAGGACGCGCCCGAGGTATTGTTCGCCTGTTCGCGGCGTTCCTCCATGATCTCGTTGTAGGCGGTATCCAGTTTTTCGAGCATCCGGGCGGCGTGATTGCCCTCCTCGCCGTCCTTCCACTTCTCCTCGTTGTAGATCGCCTTGAGCCGCTCGTAACAAGCCTTGATCTCCTCATCCGAGGCATTTTCATCCACTTGTAACAGCTTGTAATTTTCCTTGTTCATAGTCATTCCTTATTGATTGGATATCAGAACCCGTCGCAGCTTTCGCATACGCAGGTGCAAAGTCCCGTCACGCAGCATTCCGCACAGAGTCCTGCCGCCTCGTCCCCCATCTGCGCCTGTTCCCGCGGCTTCTTTTTGCGGCCCTTTCCCGCAAGCGCAAGGAGTTCATCGTATTCCTTCTTATAAAGCTCGTTGTCGGGGCTCTCTTTCATTGCCCGTTCCAAACAGCGCTTGCTCTCCGTGTACCACTTCTTCGCACGAAAGACCTTCGCCTGCATGAAATGCCACTCTGCGCCCCGCTCCCGGAATTCTTCCAAAAGCGACTGCGCCCGTTCAAGTTCATCCTGTTCGATCGCCGCACGCACCTGCGCAAACGGATCGGCAGGATCGGCCCCTTCCGTCTCCGGCTCGGGACTTTCCGCGCTCTCCCCGTTCATGAGCGCACCTTCTTCACATCGACCGTCGTCTCTTTGCGCGGTTCGCCCTTCATGACGCGCGCCGTCTCAAGCGGGATGCCCCGCAGGATGACGTTGTCGGTGAGGTCGCGGTTGAAGGAAAAGGAAATGCCCGCAAGCCCCTCGCGCATCGAATAAAAGAGGGTGTCGAACAGAAATCCGATCTCCTGCCCGCTCTTTTCCATAAGCTCGGCGCGCGACGCACAGCCATAGGCAAGAACAAAGGGATTGTACCGTTTCCCCCTGACGTCCTTGTCATAATCGTCCAAAGCATCGATGAGATACACCCACTTGCCGACCGCGTAAAAGAGTTCTTCCGCCGCGGGAGAGGTCTTCTCCTTCAGAAAGTGCGCACACATCTTCCGCATGAGATCGGCGGTGGGTTCCGCCGCCTCGTCGGGAATGGCGGAGCGCTTTTTCTCCACCGCCGCCTGCCGGGCGACGAACGTTTCGACGAGCGCGGCAAGCTCGGGATAGCGCTTTTTGGCGCGCCGGTACCCCTTTTTGAACCACGCCCGTTTGACTCTTCCGCCGTTGCCGTCCGCAATGTCGTCCGAGAGCTTATAATAGGTGAGCAACGTGTTGAACGCACCCAGCTCCATCGTGAGATCGTCAACGGCGGCGATGGGCCGCTTGCGGATGGCGTGCTCGAAGCAGTTCTGCTGTTCCACCCGGATATCGGTGCCCGTTATGTTGTGCAGCAGCGCCGACAAAAAGGTGACGTCATAGGTAAGTCCCAGCCGCGCCCTCTGCCCGCAGGCGGCGCCGATGGACTTGCACAGTCCGCAGTAGAGCGCCTTGTAGAGCATGAAATCCTTTACGAGCAGATTGGGCAGATCGTAGCGAACGTATCCGAACACGCCTCATTCTCCCCGATAAAAGCCGATCTTGCGATACACTTTGGAGAGCGTCCTGCGCGCGGCGCGGAAGGCGTTCTCCGCGCCCCGACCGAGCACGCCCGCGAGGTATGCCTTGTCGGCGAGCAGGCGCTTTTGTTCCGCCTGAATGGGCGCGAGGACGTCTGCGACCGTCTCCCCGACGGCGAGTTTGAAGTCGCCGTAGCCCTTGCCGTCGAACTCCTTCTCCGCCTCGGCGATCGTGCAGCCCTTGAAGGAGGCGTAGATGTTGAGGAGATTGGTGACGCCCGGCTTGTCCTCCGCGGCGATGACGCGGTTGTCGCTGTCCGTGACGGCGCGCCTGAACTTGCGGAGGATGGTGTCGCGGTCGTCGGCGAGATAGACGGACGCATTGGGATTTTCGTCCGACTTGCTCATCTTGTGCAGAGGATCCTGCAGCGAATTGATCTTGGCGCCTTCCTTGACGATGTATCCCTCGGGGATGCGGAAGGTCTCGCCGTAGCGGTTGTTGAAGCGGATGGCGATGTCGCGTGTGATCTCGAGGTGCTGCCGCTGGTCGATGCCGACGGGCACGAGGTCGGTCTGATACAGGAGGATGTCCGCCGCCATCAGCACGGGATAATCCATCAGCCCCATGTTGACGTTCTCGGGGTGCTTTGCGCTCTTATCCTTGAACTGCGTCATGCGCTCCATCTCGCCCACATAGGTGAGCGTATTGAGTACCCACGCAAGTTCCGCGTGCGCTGGAACGTTAGACTGCACATACAGCGTGCATTGTTCGGGGTCGATGCCGCAGGCGATATACAGCGCGGCAAGCTCCAGCGTGCGGCGGCGCAGCTCCGCAGGTTCCTGCCGCACGGTGATGGCGTGCATATCCGCGATCGCATAAAAACAGGTGAATTCGTGCTGCAGCTTCACCCAGTTGCGGATGGCGCCGACGTAATTTCCGATCGTGAGATTGCCGCTCGGCTGTACCGCCGAATACAAAACTTTTTCTTGCTTTTCTTCCATGTTCATTCTCTCGCGTCCGTTTGATAGGGTTTCACCGAAATTATACCATATCTTTCCGGAAATTGCAATGCCTGAACCCCGAACGGCGATAAAATTGTTGTGAAGCGGCGTGATGGATTTTTCACAAAGGAAACGAAAGGCGCCCTTTTGACAAAAACTCCCGGGGCAGCGCCCGGGAGTTGCGGTTATACAAATTTCATGACTTCGTCGAACATCTTGTCGGGCGACACCGTCTGTTTGAACAGAACGGGCTTGTAGCGGATGGATTTGAGCGTCTCCGGCACCTTCATCGCGGTCAGAAGGTTGATGCGCTTGATGCCCTTGAAGCTGTCCTTTACGTCGTTGCCCGTCAGCGCGTACAGCACATCCTGCGGGAATTTGTAGGGGCTTGCCGTGGAGACGACCACCATGGGCGGAAGTTCCTCCTTGGGATTCTCCTTCTTCATCTTCTCCTCATAGCGCTGCGCGACGCTCATGGCGACGCCCGTGTGCGTGTCCATCGGATAGCCGTATTCCTCGAAAAACTCGTAGATGACGTCCACCGTGTCGCTCTCCGTCGCATAGGCGGCGAAAAACTCCGAGCGGATCTTCTTCAGCTCCTCCGCGCGCAGCGAGTATCTTCCCGTCGCGGCGAGCGACGCCATGCGCTCCTTGGTGAGCGCCGCGTCTCTCCCCGAAAGCTCGAAGATGAGCCGTTCGAGGTTGGAGGAGACGAGAATGTCCATCGAGGGCGACATCGTCTTGTAGAAGGGGCGCTTGACGTCGTACATCCCCTTGTTCCAGAAATCGGTCAGGACGTTGTTCTTGTTGGAAGCGCACACCAGCGTTCCGACGGGCAGCCCCATCCGCTTGGCGTAGTACCCCGCGAGGATGTTGCCGAAGTTGCCCGTGGGGACGGTGAAGTTGACCTTGTCCCCCATCCTGATCTGATCGGACGTGACGAGGTCGCAGTACGCCGAGAAGTAGTAACAGATCTGCGGCGCGAGACGGCCGAAGTTGATGGAGTTCGCCGAGGAGAGAAGATACCCCTTTTCGGCGAGCGCCTTCTTGCACTGCTCCGAGCCGAAGATCTTTTTGACGCCCGTCTGGCAGTCGTCAAAGTTGCCCTTGACGGCGACGACGTTGACGTTGGAGCCTTCCTGCGTCGTCATCTGGAGCTTCTGCATCTTGGAGACGCCGTCGTCGGGATAGAACACCATGATCTTGATGCCCGGGGCGTCCTTGAAGCCCTCGAGCGCCGCCTTTCCCGTGTCGCCGCTCGTCGCGACGAGGATGAGAATGTTCTCCTTGATGCCGCACAGATCACAGCCCTTCCTCAACAGATAGGGCAGCACGGTGAGCGCCATATCCTTGAACGCACACGTCGGGCCGTGGAACAGCTCGAGCATATACATCCCGTTCTCCACGCGCACGAGGGGCGCCGCGTCGCCGCCTTCAAACTGCGAATATGCCTTTTCAGCGCGGCGAGCAGTTCGTCTTTGTCGTATTCGTCGAGGTACTTGTGCAGGATGAAGGCGGCGCGTTCGGGATAATCCATGCCGAGCATCCCCTCCAGCTCTTCCCGCGAGACTGCCGGAAATTCGGAGGGCACGAACAGCCCGCCGTCGCGCGCGATCCCCTCTACGATCGCCTGAGCGCCCGTAACGGTCTCATCTCCTCTCGTACTGATAAATTGCATCATCGCCTCCTGCGCGCACGCGCGCACTTTTTTCAACGTACGCAAACCGCCCCTTGCGTGAAGGGACGGCTGCAATCAACTTGTAGACCCGCGATCACAGATACTTCCGCGCGAACTCGGGAAGCTCCTCTTCGGCACAGCTGCAGGTGATGTACATCTTGAGATCGCGCATCTGGGCGACCTTCTCCATCATATAGAAGAACTGCGCCATATCCTTGATCGCCTTGCCGGCGATGCGCGCGATGCCGTCCACATAGACGTACTCGTTGTCGTATCCGCCCGCAATGACGCCCTTGATGAATCCACACAGCGCGTCCTCTCCCGCAATGGAGAAGTCGCTCGTATCGATAAAGCGGATCTCGCGCTTCAAATCATACATATACCGCTTGGTGTCTGTAATGAAGATCAAATTCCCCTTTGCGACGGAGACCGCCTCGTTTGCCGCGTCGATGATGCGCTTTGTCTTGCCGCTGCCCTTGGGGCCGCAAATGACCTTTACCATTCTCAATCCTCCTGCATCGCCCGAAGGCGATTTTTATTCTTTCCTCTATTCTACCAAGTTTTCGTGTACTTTTCAAGGGGATTTGAAAAATTTCCACAAAAAATTTGCAGCCTGCCTTATTTTAATCCCTTGAGGAAGGCGTCGATGCGCGCAAGCCCCTCCATGAGGTCGTCCATCGAGAGCGAATAGGACAGCCGCACGCAGTCGTCCGCGCCGAAGGGCGCGCCCGGCACGACGGCGACCTTTGCCTCCTCCAGGAGCGCGTCGGCAAAGGAGACGGAGTCGCTGATGACGCGGTCGCCGCACTTCTTGCCGTAGGCGTCCGAGACGACGAGCATGATATAGAACGCCCCCTCCGGCTCGACGCAGTAGGCGCCCTGCATCTTTCCGATGCGCTCCACCGCGGCGTCGCGGCGCGCCGAGAAGATGGATGCCATCTCCTCGATCTTGCCTGCGGACTGCGGCGAGGTGAGCGCCTCGAGCGTCGCATACTGCGCAATGGAACAGGGATTGCTCGTCGCGTGGCTCTGGAAGGAATCGATCGCCTTGGCGATATCCTTGGGCGCGGCGAGATAGCCGATGCGCCAGCCCGTCATGGCGAACGTCTTGGAGACGCCGTTGACCGTGATGGTCAGCTCCTTCATCCTGTCGGACACCGCCGCCATCGAGAAGGGCCTGGTGTCGCCGTAGACGAGCTTTTCATAGATCTCGTCGGAGAGGACGAAGATCTTGTGCTTTTCGCAGACCGCGGCGAGCGCGCGCACTTCCGCCTCCGAATAGACGGCGCCCGTGGGATTGCAGGGCGAATTGAAGATGAGCAGCTTTGTTCTGGGCGTGATCGCCGCCTCGAGCATCTCGGGCGTGATCTTGAACCCGTTCTCCTTGCTGCCCTCGACGTAGACGGGAACGCCGCCGCACGTCTTGACGACTTCGGGATAGGTCAGCCAGTAGGGCGCGGGGATGATGACCTCGTCGCCCTCGTCGACGAGCGCATAGCACACGTTGAAGATGGAGTGCTTGGCGCCGTTGGAGACGATGATCTGCGACGGCTCGCAGTCGATCCCGTTCTCCGTGCGGAATTTGTCCGCGATCGCGCGGCGCAGCTCGGGCAGCCCCGCCGAGGGCGTGTACTTGGTCTTGCCTGTCTTCAGGGCGGCGATGCCCGCCTTGACGATATAGTCGGGCGTGGGGAAGTCGGGTTCGCCGACGCCGAAGTTGACGACGCTCTCCCCCGCCGCCTTCATCGCCTTCGCCTTGGCGCTGATCGCGAGTGTCTGCGAAGGAGAGATGGTGCGGATGCGTTTTGCAAGTCGTTGCATATATTTCACCTCGAAAAAGTATTTCCGTCGTTTATTCTTCCGCCTGCTGCGCGAGGCGCCGTTCAGTGTCCGCCCGCGCGAGCGCGTCGATCATCTCGTCCAGCTCGCCGGAGAGGAATCCCTCCATGTTGTGCAGACTCAGCCCGATGCGGTGATCGGTGATGCGGCTCTGCGGAAAATTGTAAGTGCGGATGCGCTCGCTGCGATCCCCCGTGCCGACGAGGCTCTTGCGGTTTGCCGCCTCCGCGCTCGCCGCGCGCGAATTATAGTAATCGTACAGGCGGCTGCGAAGCACCCTGTACGCCTTTTCCTTGTTTTTGAGCTGGCTGCGCTCGTCCTGACAGGTCACGACGATGCCCGTCGGAAAGTGCGTCAGCCGGATGGCGGTCTCCGTCTTGTTGACCTTCTGCCCGCCCGCGCCCGACGAACGGAACAGATCGACGCGGACGTCCTTTTCGTCCAGCTTCACGTCCACCTCCTCCGCCTCGGGAAGCACCGCGACCGTCACGGTCGAGGTGTGGATGCGCCCCTGCGACTCCGTCTCGGGCACGCGCTGCACGCGGTGGACGCCGCTCTCGTATTTGAGGCGGGCATAGGCGCCCTTCCCGTCGATGTTGACGATCGCTTCCTTCATGCCGCCCAGCTCCGTCTCGTTGAGATCGACGATCTCCCACGCAAAGCGATGTTTCTCGCAATACCCGCGGTACATCCGATAGAGGTCACAGGCAAAGAGCGCCGCCTCCTCGCCGCCCGCGCCCGCGCGGATCTCCAGCGTGCAGCCGCGCTCGTCGTTTTTATCCTTGGGCAGGAGCAGCACTTTGAGCGTGCGCTCCATCTCCGCGAGCGCCCCCTTGCACAGGAGCGCCTCGTCGAGGAGCAGCTCGCGCATCTCTCCCGTCTCCTTCTCTGCCTCGGCGAGCGCCGCGTCGCGCTCCGCGCGCTTTTTTTTGTAGGCGTCATACGCCTCGGCGACGGGCTGCAATTCCGCCCGCTCGCGCGAGAGCCTGCGCCAGCGCTCCAGATCGGAGAGCGCGTCGGGCGCGGAAAGCAGCCGCCCCAGCTCCTCATAGCGCGCGGCAACGGCGTCCAGTTTGGAAAACATCCTTAAAACCCGATCTTGACGATGCGTTCGACGCCCGCGAGATCTCTGACGACCATCGCGAAGTCGCAGCGGGCGACGGTGCGGAAGATGCGGATGATCTCCTGCGCCTGCCCTTCCCCGCACTCGAGGATGCACATCCCGCCGCGGACGATATAGCGGTTGATCTTTTCGGCGATGCGGCGGTAGTAATCCAGTCCGTCCACGCCGCCGTCCAGGGCGAGATGGGGTTCGAACTCGCGCACGTCCTTCGGCAGCGACGCGATCTCCGCGCTGCAGATATAGGGCGGGTTGGCGGTGATCAGGTTGAATCTGCCGCGCACGCCGCTGAACAGATCCGCCTGCACGAAGGTGACGTTCGCCTTGTTGATGCGCGCGTTTTCGCGCGCCACCTCGAGGGCGTCCTCCGAGATGTCGGAAGCGACGACGGTGACGCTCTTATCCTTTGCCGCCTCGCACGCGACCGCCACCGCGACGGCGCCGCAGCCCGTGCACAGATCGAGCATGCTGTCTCCGCTCCTGAGGGAGGCGACCGCCTGCCGCACGAGGATCTCCGTCTCGGGACGGGGGATGAGCACGCGCTCGTCCACCTTGAAGGAATAGCCGTAAAATTCCGCGGTGCCGTAGACGTACCACAGCGGTCTGCCCGTCATGCGCTGTTCGAAGATGTCGAGGATGCTCTTGCACTCCTTGCGCGTGACGAGGCGCTCCTCCGAGAGCGCGCTGCGCGGGATCTTCAGCTCGAGGCTGGCGATCCACTCGGCGTCCGACGCGTCGATGCCGCGCTCCGCAAAGCTCTTTTTCATCATCGAGAGAAGCTCGGAGAGCTTGCACTCCGTCGCGAACGTCTTTTCGGGGGAATCGGGGTCGTCGTCCATCTCCTTCGCCTTCTGAAAGGCGCAGATGGCGCACTCGATCATCTTGTCGTCCGGCTCGCGCGTGGTGAGCATCTGCATGAGGTACCCGGGCGCCTTGAGGGGCAGAACGAGCACCGAGTCGGTCTTGGAGAGCAGGCGCAGGATCTCATAGGAGATCGCCGCAACAACGGGAAGAAAGAGCAGCTTGACGAGCAGCGAGATGAGGAAATCCGCCCAACGCAGCCCCGTCATGCCCGTCATGGCGAGCAGCCAGTTGGCGAGCGCAAAGACGAAAATGGAGATGACGAGCACGAGAAAAATGAACGTGGTGCCGCAGCGGTCATGCATCCGGGAGGCTTTTTTCACGTTTTCGACGGTCAGCTCGTCGCCGTACTCGTAGCAGTTGATGGTCTTGTGTTCGGCGCCGTGATACTGATAGGTCTCCCGCAGGGAGGCAAAGATCAGCGTGAACAGAATATACAGCAGGAAGATGACGAGGCGGAACCCGCCCTCGATGAGGTTGTACCAGGTGCTGCCCGCGCCTCCGACGGCGGGTGCGGCATCCGAGATGAGCGCGGTAAAATAGTTGGGCAGGAACAAAAAGAGCACGACGGCGATGGCGACGCCGAGCACCGTGGAAACGGTGGTGAGGATATCCCCCACCGAGATCTTCCAGTGATCCGCCATCCATTGGGAGAGTTTGGAAGGTTCCTCGTCGTCCGAGACGGCGACCTCCGAGCTGCGCATCAGCGACTTCATGCCGAGCACGAGGGAGGAGACAAAACTCACCACCCCGCGGATAAAGGGAAAGCGCATCCATTTTTTCTGCTTTTCGGGAGGCGTGATGCGCTTCGCCTCCAGCTGCATCTCTCCGCTGTCATCGCGCACGCAGGTCGCCATGCCGCTCTTCGAGCGCATCATGACGCCCTGAATGACGGCCTGGCCGCCGATATAGGTGCGCTGTGTCTTTTTTCTCATAGGCCCCTTCTCAATCGATTGGACGCGCGCGCCCGCGCGTTACATACAAAAGTGCGCGGATGCCGCGCGCTCTGTATTTGGTGCAATATAGACAAAACAGCTCCCCTTGCGCGGAGCTGTTTGATCTTCAGATACCGTATCTTTTCTTGAACTTATCGACACGTCCGCCGGTATCGACGAGCTTCTGCCGCCCCGTGAAGAAGGGATGGCATTTGCTGCAGATATCCACCTTCATCACGTCGACGTCTTTCGTGGTACCCGTCTTGAACGTCTCGCCGCAGGCGCAGACGACCGTCACTTCATGATATTTCGGATGAATGTCAGCTTTCATTCTACGTTCACCTCGCTTATAAAGGAAAATACGCTTGCTATTATACCCGTTTTCTCGCCTTTCGTCAACTGATTTTGTCCGACATTGCAAAAAAAAGCGCGAAGAGCCGCCCGCGCGCGGAGCGGCGGCAGGGAGCGGAAAAATTCGGACGCGCACTTTACACGAGAAACACTTGCAAATTGCCGCCATGTGCGGTATAATAGTCGTGGAATCTTCTGCGGGCGGACAGCCCGCGCCCCCGCCGCGGGCTGCTGCGGCAAAGCATGAGAGGTATTGTATGAACGTGTGGAAACTCACCGCGCCCGAAAAACTCGAGCGGACGGAGACGGAAAATCCCGCCCGCGAGGAGGGAAAGGTGCGCGTGCGCGTCACCAAGTTGTTCCTGAACGGCACGGACGCCGCCATCTACCGCGGCACGATCGCCACGCCCTCCCCCATCATCCCCGGGCGGTATGCCGTGGGGCTGATCGCCGAGGAAGGCGGCGTGAGCTACCTTCCCAAGGGAACGCGCGTTCTGCTGCACGCCGTCGTCGACGCCCCCGACACGGGGACGAAGCAAAAGAATTTTTCGGAGGACGACTTCCTCCTGTGCGGACGCACGGCGGACGGGTACCTGCGCGATCTGGTCAATCTTTCGCCCGAAAACGTGACCGCGCTGCCCGATTCGGTGAGCGACGGGAAGGCGCTCCTTCTGCACCACGTCGCGCTCGCCAAGGCGGCGGCGGACAAGCTGGGCGTCAAAAAGGGGCAGCACGTCGCCGTCGTCGGCGCCAACCTCGTCGGGCTGTTTTTGTGCCAGCTGCTCATCTACCAGCAGGCGGCGCCCATCCTCATCGACGCCGACCCCGCGCGGCTGGAATTCGCAAAGAGCTGCGGCATCTACTACACGATGACGACGGACGAACATCTGCTCGACAACGTCGCGAACGTGACGGGCGGCAGGCTGGTGAGCGGCGCCGTGTACATGGTCTCCTCCATCCGCAATTCGCCCGACATCCCCTTTACGGTGTGCGCGCCCGGCGCGAACGTCGTGCTGTGCGGATTCGGCGAACAGCTGTGCATGGACTTCGCGCTCCCCTTCCGCAAACAGCTCTCCGTCTTCTGCGTCACCCACCGCTCGGACAACCTGGAGGCGGCGATCAACCTCGCGGTGAGCGGCGCGGTGGACTTCTCCGGATTTGAGATCTGCACCGACAAGGCGGACAACATCGAGGCGCTCCTGCGCGACCACCCCGCGGGGGCGGCGCAAAACCTCAAGGTCATCCGCACCGTCACGCTCGTCTGAAGCGCAGCCGATCACGCACTATGGTAAAATTCATCGCGACCGATCTGGACGGAACGCTCCTCGACGAGCAAAAGCAGCTGCCCGAGGAAGTGTTTCCCCTCATCCGAAAACTCAAATCGCTCGGGGTGCTGTTTGCGCCCGCGAGCGGCCGGCAGTATGCCAACGTAAGGCAGCTCTTCGCGCCGGTGGCGGACGACGTCGTGTTCATCTGCGAGAACGGCGCGCTCGTCAAACAGCACGGCAAGACGCTGCACCTCTCCCCCATCCGCGACCTCGACGCGCGCGACGCCATCCGCGAGATCCGCGCGCTCCCGCATCTGTATCCCATGCTGTGCTGCGCCGATTTCGCCTACATCGAAAACAGCGAGATGCCCTTTTTCAAGTACGCGATGCTCTCGTACACCAACTGCAAAAAGGTCGAAAATCTCGATGACGTCATCGGCAAAGAGGACATCTGCAAGATCGCCGTCTACGACGAGATCGCGGCGGCGGAGAACTGTATCAAGGTGCTTCCGCAGCGGCTGCCCCATCTGCGCACCATCCTCTCCGGCTTCGACTGGTGCGACATCTCGGCGCCCGATTCCAACAAGGGCGAGGCGATCCGCTTTCTGCAGAAGGCGTTCTCCCTCGAACGGGAGGAATGCGTCGCCTTCGGCGATCACATGAACGACTTTGAAATGCTGCGCGAATGCGGCCAGGCGTACGTCCCCGAAAACGCCTATCCGCCCCTCAAGAAACTCATCGGGCGCGTCATTCCCCCCAACCGCGAGGGCGGCGTGCTGCAAAAACTCAGAGAGATCATTGCGCGGCTCGAGGAGACTGTATGAAATACGTCATCGCATCGGACATCCACGGCTCGGCATACTACTGCCGGCTTCTCAAGGAACGCTTTGAAGAGGAGGGCGCGCAGAAGCTCCTCCTTCTGGGCGATCTGCTCTACCACGGCGCGCGCAACGCGCTCCCGAGGGAGTATTCCACTTTGGAGACCGCCGCCATCCTCAATTCCATGAAGGAGCGCATCCTCTGCGTGCGCGGCAACTGCGACTCGGACGTCGACACGATGGTGCTCGAATTTCCCATCACGGCGGCGTACGCGCTGCTTCCGGTCGGGAAGAAGACGCTCGTCCTGACGCACGGTCACAATGAATACGCGCGGCTCGGCAAGGACGACGTGCTCGTCAACGGGCATTTCCACGTTCCCGCCTTCGAACTGCGCGGCGGCGTGCGCTACGTCAACTGCGGCTCCGTCTCCATCCCCAAGGAAAACTCCCCCCACGCCTATCTCGTATTGGAGGGCGAAACGCTCGTCTGGAAGGACGTGGAGACGGGAAAAGAATTTATGCGGCATTCCCTTTCCGAATAAAGACAAAAAAATCCTGCGACGCGCGTCGCAGGATTTTTGTTTTTCCGTGATTTTGTCAGATCGGAATGATGCGCAGGATGCGCCCGCTGAGGATCATCAGCACGATGTCGAGGATCCAGATGATGTTCCAGCCGAGAATAATGCGCAGGATGCCCGCAACGATCTTGCCCTCCGAGAAGCGCGTGATGAATCCGAGGATCCACGACGTCACAGGGATGATCGCAAGGATGATGCTGACCAAACGTCCGAGGCCGAAATAATCGCCCTTACTCTTTGCCATTTCCGTATCTCCTTATCAAAGTTTCTGATTATATTATACCCGTCTTACACGGAAAAGTCAAGGTCTGTGCGAAATTTTATGAAAAAAATATGAGACGTGCCGCGTTCAGAGGTCAAACGCGATGGCGGTGAGGTCGTCGTCGAACGTCCCGCAGAATTCTTTGAGAACTGCCTTGAGGCGCTCGATGAAGCGCTCGGCGTTCTCCGAGCGGCGCAGCACCTCCTCCACCCGCTCGACGCCGAACATTTCGCCCGCGGCGTTGCGGCTCTCGGTGACGCCGTCCGTCATGAGGACGAGGATATCCCCCGCGCCGAAGCCGATGGCACGGTCGGAATAGGAAAAATCGGGGATCCAGTTGGAGATGGGCGGCGAGTTCATGACGATCTCGTCGATGCCGAGCGCGCTCTTTACGCGCATGGGCGCGTAGTGCCCCGCGGCGCTGTACACGGTCTCCTGCCGCGTGCGGTCGATGCGCACCGCGACCGCCGTGCCGTAGGAACGCTCGTCGAGGTGCAGTTCCTGGAACTTGGCGTTCAGCCCGCGGATCGCCTTTGCGGGCGAGGTCTCGTTCCTGTCCCAGCCCGCCTTGACGAACGCCGAGAGCATCCCCGCAGAGATGCCCTTGCCCGAGACGTCGGCGAGCACGCTCATCGTCTCGCCCCCCGCCTCGTACACGTCGGGCAGATCCCCGCCGATCTCGCGGCAGGGAATGTACATGAAGGAATAGGGCGTGCCGGCGCTTCCCCGCGCGGGCGGCAGCAGGCGCTGCTGGATGTCCTGCGCGGAGTACATTTCGCGCGCGATCTCCGTCGCATAGGCGTCGTCGACGATGCCGAGGTAGTATTTCCCGAGCGGCGTGACGCGGATGCGGAAGGAGACGTTCTCGCCGTCGCCGCGCACGATGAGCTTGCGGAACGCCCTGCCGTCATTCCTCATGGCGTCCGAAAAGAGGGAACGCATGGGACAATAGGCGCACCGCACCCCTTTGCCGCACACGTCCTCCGACGTGCAGCCCGTCGCCGCCTTGAGCGTTCCGCGCGCCGCGCGCGCGTGAAAACACTCGCGGAAGGCGCGGTTGGTGTAGCGCACCTTCATGTTCTTATCCACGACGATCGCCGCCGTGGGAATGTTGTCGAGCACTTCCCTGTAAAGGTTCATCTCAACCTCGGTACATTTTGAGTTTTCCCGCGACGAGGCGCGCGTCGAGAGCGTCCGTTTCCGCGATCTCGCCGTCGTACTGCACAAAGATCTTGCCGTCCGGCGAGGAGATGTGCGCCTCCGTACAGGAGATATGGTGGGCGATCGGGCGCTCGAGGAGCTTTCCGCGCATGAGGCGGATGAGTTCGAATACGATCTGCCTGCGCTTGGGGCTGTCGACCACGACCAGTTCGAGCCGGCCGTCCGCAGGATCCGCCGCGGGACAGAGCGGAATGCCGCCGCCCAGCTGTCTGCCGTTGCACACGGCGGCGATGAGGGCGAAATATTCGCGGCTCTCCCCGTTCACCGTGACGGTGAGGCGGGTGCCGCGGTAGTGCATCAGCGTCGCGACGAGACTGCGGAAATACTTGCCCTTGTTGGTGCCGAAGCGCATCCGCGCGCAGCGGCGCAGGATCTCCACGTCGAT
>CALVWN010000042.1 GCA_944367415.1 uncultured Clostridia bacterium
GCGTTTGACGAGGGCGCGGGCGATGGCGACGCGCTGGCGCTGTCCGCCCGAAAGCTCGGCGACCTTGCGCGTCTCGTATCCCTCCAGCCCCACTTCGCGCAGCGCGTCCTTCACGCGCGCGTCGGGCTGCCGTTCGCCCAGCATTTCGACGGGGAGCGCGACGTTTTCGCCGACGGAAAGCTCGGGCAGCAGGTTGTACTCCTGAAAGACAAATCCGCAGTAGCTGTTGCGGAATTCGTCCGTCTTGCCCGCCGGGAGCGCGGCGATATCCGTCCCATGAAAAAAAATATGCCCCTCGTCCGGGGCGTCCAGCCCGGCAAGGAGCTTTAAGAGCGTCGATTTACCGCTTCCCGACCTTCCGAGGACAAAGATCATCCCTCTGTCGGGCAACGAAAAACTGATCCCTCGTAAAGCCTGTACCGGCGCACCGTAGCGAATGGGGTAGACTTTTTTGAGGTCTTTGATGACCATATGTTTTTTCTCCTATATCATGATTTTTGACTGTCATTGACAGTACCATCTTTGCTATTCATTAACATACCAAACTCTACAACTCGTTAACACGATTATATTTAGTTGTCTTGATCTGCGTGAAGTCTCACATCGCCATATGTGCCGTTTTCCTCCTTGTGACAGAATATGTTCATTTCGTTTTCACCCCTGAAATTATATCAAAATCATTTATACTATATCACACTATTTGTGATATGTCAAGACATAAAATGAAAAAAATGGCTGCCGTGCATTGCGCGGCAGCCGCTCGTATCCTGTCTATTCGTTGGCGAACTGGGAATTGTAGAGGTTGGCGTAAAAGCCGTTCTTTGCGAGCAGTTCGTCGTGCGTGCCCTGTTCGACGATGTTGCCCTCGTTCATCACAAGGATGAGATCGGCATTTTTGATCGTCGAGAGGCGGTGGGCGATGACGAAGCTCGTTCTCCCGCGCGTCAGATTGTCCATCGCCGTCTGGATGAGTTCCTCGGTGCGGGTGTCGACGTTGGAGGTCGCCTCATCGAGGATGAGCATAGGGGCGTTCTCCACCATTGCGCGGGCGATCGTGATGAGCTGTTTCTGTCCGCCCGAGATCTCGTCGCCGCTCTCCACATAGTAGTCAAGCCCGCCCGGCTGCGTGGCGATATAGTGGGAGATGCCCGCCGCGTCGCACGCCGCTCTGATCTCCTCGTCCGTCGCCTCCTTGGAGTAGGTGATGTTCTCGCGCAGGGTGCCTTCGAACATCCAGGTGTCCTGTAAGACCATGCCGAACAGATCATGCACTTCCTCGCGCGGCATCTCCTTGACGGAGACGCCGTCGATGAGGATGTCGCCGCCGTTGACTTCGTAAAAGCGCATGAGAAGATTGACCATCGTCGTCTTGCCCGCGCCCGTCGGGCCGACGATCGCGACCTTCCAGCCCGGCTGTACCTTTGCGGAGAAGTCGGGGATGATGATCCTGTCCGCGCTGTAGCCGAAGCGCACATGGCGGAACTCCACCTCGCCGCGCACGCCGTTTGCGAGCTTGCGCGTCTTGCCCGTCTCGTCGGAGAGTTCCTCTTCCTCCAGAAATTCAAACACTCTGCCGCTCGCTGCCGCAGCGCTCTGCAGGACGTTCGCCGCCTGCGCGATCTGCGAGAGGGGGCTTTGGAAGAGGTTGATATAGAGCAGGAATGCCGAGAGGGTACCGAAGGTGACGCCGCTCGCGGGGGTGGTGATGAGCAGCCCCGCGACGACGCACACCGCCGCGTAGGCGAAATAGGAGACGAAGGTCATGGCGGGCTGCATGATGCCCGAGAGCGCCTGCGAGAGGAAGGTACTGCGCTTCAAGGCGCGGTTGGTCGTCTCGAAGTCCTCCCCGGTGCGCCCCTCGGCGCGGAACGCCTTGATGACGAGCTGACCGGAGTAGTTTTCCTCCACCTTGCCGTTCAGGACGGCGAGTTCATCCTGCTGCCTGCGGAACTGCGGCTGGGAGAACTTCATGATGACGAGGAGCAGGATCGCCATGAAGGGCACGATGAGCAGCACGGTGAGGGCGAGCTGCCAGCAGCTCACGAACATGGCGATGAGCACGCCGACGAGCATACACACCGACTGCACGACCATGGAAACCGACTGCTGCATGGAGTTGCCGATGGTATCCACGTCGTTGGTGACGCGCGAGAGGGTGTCGCCGTAGGCGTGCGCGTCGAAGTAGCGCAGCGGCACGCGGTTGATCTTCTCCGAGATCTGTGTGCGCAGCGCGCGGCTCATCTTCTGCGAGATGGTCGTCATGACGAAGCTCGACACATAGGTGCAGACCGCGTTGCAGCCGTAGAAGATGATGAGGATGACGGCGAATTTTTCCAGCTCCGTCATATTGACGGGCTGCCCCGAGAAGCTCGCCGTGATGACGTTGACGAGGTCGGACAGCACTTGCGGCGCCAAAATGGAGAGAACGGTCGCGCCGATCGTGAACACGAGCGAGAAAAGGACGGCGGGATAGTAGGGCCGCATGAAGAGGACAAGCTTTTTGATGTTCTTTTTGAATTCGCCCTTTTTGAGGGGCGCGGCGGGTGCATGATGTCTCATAATCCAAGTTCCTCCCCGGTGAGCTGTGAAAGTGCGATCTCCCGATAGACGGGGCAGGTGCGCAGCAGTTCCTCGTGCGTTCCCTCGCCGACCGCCTTGCCCCGGTCGAGCACGATGATCTTGTCGGCATCCATGATGGTGCCGATGCGCTGGGCGACGATGAGGCTGGTGACGCCCTTCAGGTTCTCTTTGAGGTTCTCGCGCACCTTTTTGTCCGTCTTGAAGTCGAGCGCCGAGAAGCTGTCGTCAAAGATCATGATCTCCGGCTTCTGCGCGACGGCGCGCGCGATGGAGATGCGCTGCTTCTGTCCGCCCGAGACGTTCTTGCCGCCCTGCGAGACGGGACTGTCATACCCTTCGGGCATCTCCGAGATAAAGCCGTCCGCCTCGGCGATCTTCGCCGCCCTGACAACGTCGTCGCGGTCGGCTTTTCCCCCGAAGGCGATATTCTCGGCGACCGTTCCCGTAAAGAGCACGCCCTTTTGGGGAATATAGCCGATCTTGTCGCGCAGCGTCGCCTGCGAGAGGTCTTTGACGTTGACGCCGTCGACGAGCACTTCGCCCTCCGTCGCGTCGTAAAAGCGGGGGACGAGGTTGATGAGGGTGGATTTTCCGCTGCCCGTGCTGCCGATAAAGGCGATCGTCTGTCCCTTTTCGGCGCGGAAGGAGACGTGCTCGAACACGTCCGCCTCGGCGTCGGGATAGCGGAAGCTCACGTCGCGGAACTCCACCGTGCCTTCCTCCGTCACGGGCAGTTCCTTCTCGGGATCGCGGATGGAGAGGGGCGTTTCGAGCACTTCGTTGACGCGCTTTGCGGCGACCTCGGCGCGCGGCAGGAGCAGGAACATCATGAGCAGCATCAAGAACGCCATGATGACCTGGGAGGCGAGCGTCATGAAGGAGACAATGGTCTCATACTGTATCTCGCCCGCGTTCATGAGCGTCGCGCCGATCCAGTAGATGGCGAGCGTCAGGCCGTTCATGACGAGCATCATGAGCGGGCTCATGAGCGCCATCACCCTGCCCGTGAAGAGCTGCGTTTTGGTGAAGGCGTCGTTGGCTTTTTCAAACTTTTTCTCCTGGTAGTCCTCCGCGTTGTACGCGCGCACCACCTTGATGCCCGTCAGGTTCTCCCGCGTGACGCCGCCCAGACGGTCGGTCAGTTTTTGCATCATGCGGAACTTGGGCATGACGGTGAGCATGATGGCAATGATGCAGACGACGAGGATGACGACGGCGATCGCCGTGGTCGCGGTGAGCGTGCTGCTCGACGCGTTGATCTTGCAGATCGCCCAGATCGCCATGATGGGGGCGTAGACGAGCATCCGCAAAATGAGGATGTTCGCCATGTGGATCTGCTGGATATCGTTGGTCGTGCGCGTGATGAGGGAAGCCGTCGAGAAGCGGTTGATCTCCGCGATGGAGAAGCTCTCCACCTTTTGATACACCTTGCTGCGCAGCGTCGCCGAGAGCCGGCTCGCGACATACGCCGCGGCGATGCCCGACGCCGCCTGGCAGAGCGCGCTGCACACCGCAAAGGCGAGCATGAGCCCGCCTTCCCGCCAGATGTCGGCGGTCGTGGCGCCGGGCACGCCCATGCTAACATACTGGATGGCGGCAACGATGTCGGCGATCTTGTCGGTGAGCAGCATGGTAAAGTACACCTGCGCCACCGTGATGCCGACGATGAGCACGACGAGCGCCCAGTCTCTTGCCTTGAGATTTTTGTAGAGTTTCAGCATACTTCCTCCCGTCTTTTGCGCAGTTGTTCGTCAAGTTTTGCAATGACTTTCTCCCCGCAGGCGAGAAAGAGGGAGCGCTCCTCCTCGCCCAGCACGGAGAGCGCCTCGGCTGCATCCTGCAAAAACACGTCGTGCTGACGGTCGAGGAGTTTTTGCCCCGCGGGCGTGATCTGTACGCACACCGTCCGTCCCTGCCGCTTCCGCACGATCGTGCCCTCCTCCTCGAAGGGGCGGAGCATCCGCCCCACGTTGGGCAGCGCCATGCCGAGCGTCGTTGCGATCTGCGTCATCGTGACGGGGCGTCCCGTGCGCCGCTCGTAGTCGGCAAGCCCCGCAAGCACGGCGAATTTCCTGCTCGCCTCGCCGTTCATGAGTTTGTACCGCTGTACGC
Source organism: uncultured Clostridia bacterium (assembly GCA_944367415.1). GTDB lineage: Bacteria > Bacillota > Clostridia > Christensenellales > Borkfalkiaceae > Gallimonas. The sequence continues at coordinate 4,693 of CALVWN010000042.1, forward strand.
CCTCCCGGATGCGCAGCAGCAGCTTTGCGGCGCGTTCTGCGTCCTGTTTGAGTTCCATTCCGACCTCCTGAAAGTTATCATCTGATAAGTATATATACGCGGCAATGTTTCCCCTTAAACGGGGGAAAGGGAGAGTTTTTTCCGCCTGTCATGTTTTTCATCGCGTTTTCATATTTGTGCGTGCAAACAGTTGACAAGGTCAGATAACAGTGTTATAATAACGGCGTTATCGAAGGAGGACGCCATGCGGGAGAAAGAGGACGGCGCGCGCGAGAAGGTGCTGGCGGCGGCGAAGGCGGAGTTCATGGAGAAGGGGTTTGCGGACGCCTCCATGCGCACCATCGCCGAACGCGCGGGGTTCACGACGGGGATGCTCTACAGCCGCTTTGCGGATAAGGAGGAGATCTTCCGCGAATTGGTGGACGATGCCGCGCAGGAGCTCTATCGCTACTTTCTCAACGTGCAGGACGCCTTCGCCGCCTACCCGCCCGAGGCGCAGCGGTCGCAGATGCATGCATACGTCGCCGCCAAAGTGCGTCATATGGCGGACATCGTCTACGATCACTTCGACGAATACAAGCTCATCCTGTTCCGCAGCAACGGCTCGGAGTACGAGCGCTTTCTCGATCGGATGATCGACGTCGAGACCCGCCACACCTTCCGCTATATCGAAGTGCTGCGCTCGCTCGGGATGCACGTTCCCGCAATCCGAAAGGACTTTGCGCATATGCTCGCGAGCGCCATGTTCAATGGGATGTTCGAGGTCGTCATGCACGATCTCTCCAAGGAGGACGCCGTCGTTTATCTCACGCAGCTGCAGGAATTTTTCAACGCGGGCTGGGATAAACTATTCGGGCTGTAAGGGGGAGCGCGCTCCCCCGCTTTTTCCGGCAATGAGTTCGCATATGCGAACTAAAAAGAAGGAGGCAATATGCAGGCATCGGAAGGGGTCAGACCCCGCAAGCGAAAGAGCTTTTCCGAACTCATGGGGTATGCGGGAAGGCACAAATATCTCACCTACGCGTCATGGGTACTGTCGGCGGCGAGCGCGCTCTGTGCGCTCGTGCCATTCGTGTATCTGTGGCTGATCATCCGCGACGTGGTGGAGGCGGAGGGAGAATTCGCGGGCATGACGTCGCTCGCCTTTTACGGGTGGATGGCGCTCCTCTTTGCGGCGCTCTCCATGCTCGTCTATTTCGCGGCGCTCATGTGTTCGCACCTGTCCGCCTTCCGCATCGCGAGCAATCTGCGGCGGACGGCGCTCAAAAAGGTGACCGAGCTGCCCTCGGGGTTCACCTCTCATATGGGCAGCGGGAAGATCCGCCGCATCGTCAACGAGTCGAGCGGGGCGACGGAGACCTATCTCGCGCACCAGCTCCCCGACATGGCGGGGGCGATCGTCACGCCGCTCGGGATGATCGTGCTGCTCTTCGTGTTCGACTGGCGGCTGGGGCTTCTGAGCCTTCTTCCCACGCTGCTCGCCTTCATCGTCATGGCGCGCATGACGGGCAAGCGCATGGCGGAGAGTATGCGGCAGTATCAGGACGCGCTGGATTCCATGAACAACGAGGCGGTGGAATATGTGCGCGGCATCCCCGTCGTCAAGACATTCGGGCAGACCGTGTATTCCTTCAAGCGTTTCAAGGGGCAGATCGACAGTTACAGCCGCTGGACGATCGCCTATACCAAGGAACTGCGCGCACCCATGATCGCGTTCACCACCCTCATCAACGCGGTGTTCGCCGTGCTCATCGCGGCGGCGCTTGCGATCACGGGGCGTGGCCCGACCGATCCGACCTTTCTGCTCAACCTGCTCTTTTACATCATCTTCACGCCCATTCTCGCCGTCACCCTCAACCGTGTCATGTATATGAGCGAGAACACCATGATCGTGACGGACGCGCTCGACCGCATCCACACCGTGCTGGACGCGCAGCCGCTCCCGCAGCCCGCCGCTCCCAAGCACCCCGCGGACGCCTCCGTGCGCTTTGAAAACGTGAGCTTCCGCTATCCGGGCGCTTCGGAGGACGCGCTGCAAGATGTCTCTTTCTGCGTCGGCGCGGGGCAGACGGTCGCGCTCGTCGGGCCGTCGGGCGGGGGCAAGACGACCGCCGCCTCCCTCGTCTCCCGCTTTTGGGACGTGAGCGGGGGAAGGGTGTGCGTGGGCGGCGCCGACGTGCGCGACATCGCAAAGGAGGAACTCTCCGCCTTCGTCGGCTGCGTCTTTCAGGACAGCGTGCTGTTAAAGACCTCCATTTTGGACAACGTTCCGCTTGGCCGCCCCGACGCGACGCGTGTACAGGTCGCCGCAGCGCTGCATGAGGCGCAGTGTGACGACATTCTCGCCAAGCTGCCGCGGGGCATGGACACCGTCATCGGCAGCAAGGGGGTGTTCCTCTCGGGCGGGGAACAGCAGCGCATCGCCATCGCGCGGGTCATTCTGAAGGACGCGCCCGTCATCGTCCTCGACGAGGCGACCGCATTCGCCGATCCCGAGAACGAGTATCTCGTCCAGCGCGCCTTTGAAAAGCTCGTCGCGGGCAAGACCGTGCTCATGATCGCCCACCGTCTCACCACCGTCGCGGGTGCCGACAAGATCATCGTCCTAAAGGACGGCTGCGTTGCCGAGGCGGGCAGGCATGAGGAACTTCTCGCCCTGGGCGGCGTCTATGCTGCCATGTGGGGGGAGTATATGAAGTCCGTCTCCTGGAAAGTCTGACCCCCGCGGGGAATTCGCTGCGTGATGCTTTGTCGGCTTTGCGTTGCGCTCGGGTCATTTCCGTCTATGCTTTGTCGGCTTTGCGTTGCGCTCGGCTTTGCGCTCAATTCAGAAATCACCTGTATTGATCTCTTTGGAGGATTCTATGTTGCATTATCTGATGAAACGGTACGCGCTCTCGCGGCAGGGGGCGATCGACCTCGTCAAGGCGACGGCGGCGTGTACCTTGTCCAATCTCGTACTCATGCTCCCGGCGGGGCTGTTGTATCTGCTCGTTGCCGATCTGCTCGCGGGCGGCATCCCCGCTGCGCACTACTGGGTGTACGGGGTGGGGTGTGCTGCGGCGCTCATTCTCATCGCGCTCACGACCTTTTTGCAGTACAACGCGACCTTCTTTGCGACCTATAAGGAGACGGCGGTGCGCCGCATCTCGCTTGCCGAACAGCTCCGCAAGCTCCCGCTCTCCTTCTTCGGCAAGAAGGATCTCTCCGACCTCACGACGACCATCATGTCCGACTGTACCACCCTCGAATCGGCGTTCTCCCACTGGATCCCCGAGTTCTTCGGCTCGCTCGTCTCGACCGTCATCATCGCCGTTGCGCTTCTCTGCTTTGACTGGCAGCTGGCGCTCGCGGCGCTCTGGGTGCTGCCCGTCTCCTTTGCGGTCGTCGCCTGCTCCAAGCGGGTGCAGAACGCCTTCTCCCGCAGACAGGCGGCGGCGAAGACGGCGCTCGCGGACGGCATCCAGGAGTGCATCGAGGCGGCGCGCGACCTGCGCTCCAACAACGCGGAGGGGGCATATCTCAAAGAACTCGACAAGAAGATCGCGTTCGCGGAGAGCCGGCAGATCAAAAGCGAGCTGGGCACGGCGATGTTTGTCGTGCCCGCGCAGGCGATCTTGAAGTTCGGCATCGCGACGGTCGCCCTCGTCGGGGGGATGCTGCTCGCGGCGGGGACGCTCGACGCGCTCACCTTCTTTCTCTATCTCATGCTCGTCTCGCGGCTCTACGACCCTCTGACGGCGAGCCTGCAGAACCTCGCCGCCATCAATTCCACGCAGATCAACATCGATCGCATGAACGAGATCACCGACTGCCCCGTGCAGACGGGCGGAACCGATTTTGCGCCCGACGGTTACGACATTGTGTTCGATCACGTCGGCTTCTCCTACGAGTCGGGGGAGGCGGTGCTGCGCGACGTCTCCTTCACGGCGAAGCAGGGGGAGGTGACGGCGCTCATCGGGCCTTCGGGCGGCGGCAAATCGACGGCGGCAAAACTCGCGGCGCGCTTCTGGGACGTGCAGCAGGGGCGCATCACGCTGGGCGGCGTCAATGTCGCCGATGTCGATCCCGAGACGCTGCTCTCCGCCTATGCCATCGTCTTTCAGGACGTGACCCTCTTCGACAACACCGTCATGGAAAATATCCGCATCGGCAGAAAGGACGCGACGGACGAGGAGGTGCTGCGCGCGGCGCATGAGGCGCAGTGCGACGAGTTCGTCTCCCGCCTTCCCGAGGGGTATGCTACGCGCATCGGCGAGAACGGCTCGCAGCTCTCGGGCGGGGAGCGGCAGCGCATCTCCATCGCGCGGGCGCTCCTGAAGGACGCGCCCGTCATCCTCCTCGACGAGGCGACCGCTTCCCTGGACGCCGAGAACGAGACGCACATCCAGGAAGCGCTCTCCCGCCTCGTGCAAGACAAGACGGTGCTCATCATTGCCCATCGGATGCGCACGGTCGCGGGCGCCGACCGGCTGGTTCTCTTAAAGGACGGCGTCGTCGCCGAACAGGGGACGCCCGCCGAGCTGGAGGCGCGGGGCGGCGGATATGCGCGGATGCGCGCCCTGCAGGAGGGAAGCGCCGCGTGGACGCTGTGATTTCCCCGAAAAATCGTTGACAAACGACAAAATTCTGTGTATAATGAAATGGAGTTCGCAAATGCGAACTTCAAATTTCCCGGATAGTTCGCATATGCGAACTAAAAGGAGGCATCGGTGAGTGAGACGGAATACGCGCTCGGCAGAACGTGCGGGATGACGTTTGCGGGCATCAAGCCCGCGAGCCTTGTATCGGTCAAAAAGCAGGGGAGGGCGACGCTTTCCGGCATCGTGCGCAGGTTTGCGCGCAAGGGGTTTTCCTATGCCGTGCTTCACGAGGGAGAGGAGCGGACGCTCGTGTGCGTCTATCACACCGCGCAGCTCGGGCGCCTGCTCTTCTCGCGCGAGATCCGCGCCTTTCTGGAGGGGCTGGGGTATCGCTATGAGAGCGTCGGGGAGGCGATCGCGTGCCTCAAGGCGCGCATGGGGGAGCATTTCCCGCACGAAGTGGGCGTGTTCCTCGGCTATCCCCTGCACGACGTCAAGGGGTTCATCGCCGATCCCCGCGGCGGAACGCCCTGCGGGGCGTGGAAGGCATACGGCGACGAGGAGAACGCCGTGCGGACGTCGGCGCGCTGGCGCAGGTGCTCGGACGCCGTCTGCCGCATGATGGACAGCGGAAAATCTCTCACGCAGATCTTCGGCGTGGGGTAAAGAAAGGAGGATTTCTATGAAGGTCACGATCGTATATTGGTCGGGAACGGGCAACACGGAGGCGATGGCGCAGGCCGTCGCGGAGGGTGCGAAAGCGGCGGGCGCGGAGGCGGAGCTTCTCCCCGTTGCGGCGGCGCCCGCACAGGCGGAGGACGTCATGGTGCTCGGCTGCCCCGCAATGGGTTCGGAGGAGCTCGAGGAGAGCGAGTTCGAGCCGTGGTTCGAAGCGGTGCTGCCCTCGCTCGCAGGGAAGAAGGTGGGGCTGTTCGGCTCCTACGACTGGGGCGACGGCGAATGGATGCGCATCTGGCAGCAGCGCGTCACGGAGGCGGGCGGCGTCATGATCGCCGACGGGCTGATCTGCAACAATTCCCCCGACGCGGACGCGCTCGCGGCGTGCAGGGCACTCGGGGAAACGGCTGCAAAGGCATAACTGCATAACAGAGCGGGCGGAACGGTGCGTTTCGCCCGTTCTGTTTTGTAAAAAAGTTGTAACGCAGTTGTAAAATAACTGTAAAATCCTGTCGAATGCCTTCAAAAATTCCCGCTTCGCCTTGACATTGCCCCAAAAAAGCATTAAAATTGAATACGGGAGGAGAGATACATATGAAATTCGGCATTCTCACGAGCGGCGGCGACTGCGCCGGACTCAACGCGGTCATCCGTTCCATCGGCTTGTACCTTTTGCGCAACGTCAAAAACGCGGAACTCATCGGCATTCCCGACGGCTACGGCGGACTCATCCGTGGGGAGAGTTTTCCCCTGAAGCGGGAGGACATCGAGGGCATCCTGCCGCTGGGCGGCACCATTCTGCGCACGTCGCGGCAGCCCTTCAAGAAGATGACCGTCGCGGAAGAGGGGGGATCCCGCCTCTCCAGAATGATCGCAAATTATAAAAAGATGGGGCTTGACTGCCTGTTCACGCTGGGCGGTGCGGGAACGCACAAGACGGCGGCGCTCCTTTCGATGGAGGGCTGCAACGTCATCGGCGTGCCCAAGACCATCGACAACGACATCTACGGCACCGACGTCACCTTCGGGTTCCGCACGGCGGTGGAGGTGGTGACGGACGCGTTCGACCGCATCGCGACGACGGCGGCGTCCCACAGCCGCATCATGCTCGTCGAGGTGATGGGCAACAAGGCGGGCTGGCTCACGCTGCACTCCGGCATCGCCGCCGGGGCGCACATGATCCTCATCCCCGAGATCCCGTTCTCGCTCGACGCCGTCTGCGAATTTCTCTCCGCACGCCTTGCGGCGGGGGAGCGCACCGCGATGGTCGCCGTCGCCGAGGGCGCCGTGCTCGATACGGAAGTGCGCTTCAAGAAGGAACAGCGCGCCTTTGCGCGGCCCGCGTTCGGGGAGACCACCGTCACCCGCCACCTTGCCGAAGTCATCGGTGAGCGCACGGGCGCGGAGACGCGCTATTCGGTGCTCGGGTATCTGCAGCGCGGCGGCACGCCATGCGCCTATGACAGACTGCTCTGTTCGCGGCTGGGCGGGTTTGCGGCAAAGCTCGCCGCCGAGGGAAAATTCGGCGTGACGGCGGCGGTCTCGGGCGGCAATATCACCTTCAACGCCCTTGCGGACATTGCCGGAAAGTACAAGTTCGTCGACCCGCAGGGGGACGACGTGCAGTTCGCGCGCAGCATCGGTATTTCTTTCGGCGACCGCGCGTAAAATACAGACAATGAAGTTTTAAGGAGATCATACCATGAAATATGCAGTCATTGACATCAGCTCGAGCAGTATCTCCATGATCGTCGCCGCGGCGGACGGAGAAAAGACGGAAGTCGTCTTCAAGGAGCGCGCGTCGCTCTCGCTCGTACACTACCTCGAGGAGGAGGGGCTTTCCGCGCGCGGCACGGAGAAGCTCGTCGAAATGCTCTCGCGCTTCAAGGAGACGGGCGCGGAGCTTGGCGTGGAGCGCTGCTACCTCATCGCGACCGCGGCGCTGCGCCATGTCAAGAACTTTGACGCCGTCTCCGCGGCGGTGCTCGCCGCGACGGGGCTGACCATCAACCTCATCGACGGCGCGACCGAGGCGTACTGCGACTATATCGCCAACCTCTATTACAAGACGTGCGAGCGCCCCGTCCTCATCGACCTGGGCGGCAAGAGCATCGAGATCTGCGACCTCGCCAAGTCGGACAAGGAGGACATGATGTGCTTCTCCTTCGGCTTGCTCGACCTCTATCGCAAGTTCGTCTCCAACATCTATCCCGACGAGAAAGAGGCGAAGGAGATCAAGCGGTTCGTCAAAGACAAGTTCGACCGCGCCGGGCTTCCCGGCGAGGGCGTGTTCTCGACCGCGGTCATGGTGGGGGCGTCCAATGCCGCCATCTATGACATCTATGCGGAGTTTTCCGACGAAAGCTCCGCGACGGGCGCCAAGACCATCCGCCGCAAAAAGTTCAAAAAGCTCGTCAGGCACCTTCTGACGGGGGAAGATCGTTCCCGTCTCGTGCTCAACAACGCGCCCGAAAAGCTCTATCTCGTGGGCTCGGCGGCGATCGTGCTCAAGCACCTGT
>CALVWN010000043.1 GCA_944367415.1 uncultured Clostridia bacterium
GTATCGCTTTTTCTGACGGGGAAGAGGTGGTAAGAAGAGACACCGCGTTCCCGGTGGTTCGCGCGAGCCGCACGCGGAGCGGGGAGCGGGTAAGGGCGCACATCCGTCTCGTGCGGCGAAGCTTTGCGGAGGGATCCCGCCTGCGGGAAACCGCAAAATCCACCTGCGATACCCATCGGGGTATCGCTTTTTCTGACGGGGAAGAGGTGGTAAGAAGAGACACCGCGTTCCCGGTGGTTCGCGCGAGCCGCACGCGGAGCGGGGGAGCGGGCAAGGGCGCACATCCGTGCCGCAATGAGACATTTTCAGGACATATAATGCGGTATCATAGAGAGGAAACGCGGGCGACGTCTGCCCGCGGAGGAGGAAATGATGCGGGAAGAGGGCTACGAACCAAAAAAATTGGCGCCTTTGCGGATCCTCGAGATCCTCGAGCGCTACAGCGACTGTCGCCATCCCATGACGCAGCAGGAGATCGCGGATCGCCTTGACCGCGACTACGGCATCGTGCTCGAGCGCAAGGCGGTCGCGAGAAATCTGCGCCTTCTGGACGACGCGGGGTTTGAGCTTGGCTCGGATGACGGACGGCGCGGCGTCTATCTTGCGGCGCGCCGCTTTGAGGAGGGGGAACTCCGGATGCTCATTGACAGCGTGGTGTTCTCCCGCCATATCCCGCAGAACTACATCAACGAGCTTGTCGAAAAGCTGCGCAGCTGCGGCAGCCGCTATTTCGGCCGCACCTGCCGCCTCGTGCAGAGCGCGGATATGCTCTACCGCTCGCAGACAAAGGATATCTTCTATCTCATCGAATTGCTCGACGACGCGATGGCAAACGAGCGTCAGGTGCGCTTTGTCTACAACGAATACGGCGCGGACAAGCAGCTGCACCCGCTCTGGCAACAGCCGCGCAACGTCAATCCCTATCGGCTCGTCGCCTCCAACGACCACTATTTTCTGGTTGCGAACATCGACGACTACGACAACCTCGCCAACTTCCGTCTGGACAAGATCACGCAGATCGCATACACCGACCGCCCGCGCAAGAACATCCGCGAGACGGCGTCGGGAGCGATCCGCATCGGCGCCTATCTCACGGCGCATCCCTTTATGCTGACGGGAGAACCCGTCCACGTCGTTGCGCGGATCGCACGCGATCGCATCGAGCTTGCCATCGACGCCTTCGGCGACAACTTCACACTGACCGACGGGGGAGAGGAACTGACGCTCTCCGTCTCCGTCAGTGAGGAAGACGCCTATGTCTGGGCGCTTCAGAACGGTGACGTCGTCGAGATTTTGGAACCGCAGTCTTTGAGGGACAGGATCCGCATGGCGGTCGGGAAGATGCGCAGGAAGTATCTGAAGACGGATGCGGACGCCTACGGCGAGGCGGTCGCTTCCGCGCGCAGGAACGGCGATCTGCGGCTGATCGGGTTTCCCGTCCGCGCGCGCATCGGGCGGGAGAGTTTTCCGCGGATCTGGCGCCTGGAGATCGTCCGGACGGATGCGGACGAGCTCTCCTTCGTCACGAAGTGCCCCGATCTGCGGGTGTTCATCGCGTCCGCCTGCCCCGCGAGCGACTATTCGCCGCTTGCGCGCCTTCCCGCGCTGAAGAAGGTCGACATCCGCGCCTGCACGCTCACCTCCCTTGCGTTTTTGCGCGGGATGAAGCTCTCCGAGCTCGTCCTCGCCGACGATCTTGTCGAGGATCTCGCGCCGCTGTACGAACTTGGCGGGCTGGAGTGGTTCATGACGGGGCGGGAGACCGCGCGCAGGCTCGATCTCGCCCGCCTGCGGGCGGCGTACCCGGGCATTCACATCTGCGTCGATGACGATCTCGAGCGCCGTCCCGACTGAAAACAGCGTGCGCCGCCGGATGCCGACAGGCATCCGGCGGCGCATTTTTTTGCGAGAAAAGCGACGCGGTTCGCGTCCGTTCGACACGGATTGTCAGAAACAGCGCCCCGCGGTTTGGTATAATCTGCATATCGCAATCACGGAGGGGCGGCATGCGGACGCAGGCGACGCGAAGGGGCGACAGCCTATACATCTATCTTACGGGAGAATTGGACGAGCACACCGTCGCGAAGGCGCGGGCGGAGGCGGACGCGTTCATCGACGGGGCGGCGGGAATGTCGCGCGCCGTGTTCAACCTTGCGGGTGTGCGGTTTATGGATTCGACGGGCATCGGCTTTCTCATCGGCCGTTACAGGCGGCTGCAGAAGTACGGGATGACGATGTGTCTCGAGGCGCCCAACGCGGGCGCGGACAAAATTTTGCAGATCAGCGGACTGTATGCGCTCATGCCGAAGATATGACGCGCGGGGGGAGACCATGATGAACGAAATGTACCTGAAATTTTTATCGCGTTCGGAGAACGAAGTCTTTGCCCGCAACGTGGTCGCGGCGTTTGCGCTGCCGCTTTCGCCCACGCTCTCCGAGCTTGACGATGTGAGAACGGCGGTGTCCGAGGCGGTCACCAACTGCATCGTGCACGGCTATCGCGGCGGCGAGGGCTGGATCGAGCTTGTCTGCCGCACGGAGGGAGATCTTCTACATATTGAGATCGCCGACAGCGGAAGGGGGATCGCCGACGTAGAGCAGGCGCTGCAGCCCTTCTATACCACACTGCCGGACGAGGAGCGTTCGGGTATGGGATTTACCATCATGCAGACGTTCATGACCGACTTTTCCGTCACCTCCGAGGCGGGCAGGGGAACGACGGTGCGCATGAGCAAGAGATTGGGCGCAAAGGCAGCGGACGATGCTCGATGAGGAGAGGACGCTCGCGCTCATCCGCTGCGCCAAGACGGGCGACCAGGCGGCGAAGGAGGAGTTGCTCACCAACAACACCTCCCTTCTCAAAAGCATCCTGCGGCGCTATCTCGGCAAGGGAGTGGAGTACGACGATCTCTACCAGCTCGCCTGCATGGGGTTTCTGAAGGCGATCGCGGGCTTTGACGAGCGCTTCGGCGTGCGCTTTTCCACCTACGCCGTTCCCATGATCGCGGGCGAGATCAAGCGCTTTCTGCGCGACGACGGCAGCGTCAAGGTCTCCCGTCTCATGAAGAAGGCGGCGCGCGACATGAACGCGTACATCGAGCGGTGCGTCGCCGAGCGCGGCGAGCAGCCCGGCATCCGGGAGCTTGCCGAAAAATTTCACATGGAGGAAGGGGAGGTCGTCCTCACGCTCGGTTCCGCGCGGATGCCCGTCTCCATCTACGAACAGGGCGACTACAAGGACGAGAAGGGAACGACGCTCGCCGAGCGTCTGCCCGATCCGCACGATCAGGAGGAGGTCATCGAGCATCTCGTCTTAAAGGAGGCGATCGGCAAGCTCCCGGAGCGCGAGCAGAAGATCGTGTTTTTGCGGTACTTCCGTGACCTCACACAGAGCGAAGTTGCCCGTCGCATCGGCGTCTCGCAGGTGCAGATCTCCCGCATCGAGGGCAAGATCATGGAAAAATTCAAGGAGGAGCTGCGCTGAACGGCGCATCCTATCCAAAAAAACACAGCGCAGTGTCTTTGCGCTGTGTTTTTGCTACGGTTTCTTTGCGGTTTTTTTGACTTCTTTGCGGAAAAAGTAATTGACGACGACGGTCGGGCGAACCGCTTTTGCGGGCGGCGCGTGAAAATGCCCGGAAAAACTGCAAAAAACGGGGTGCAAGTTTGCGGCATTCCCGTTTTTTTGGATGTTTTCATTGACTTTTTTCACACAGGGATGGTATAATGTTGTCGAAAAAACAATGTGGAGAACGCTATGTCTTTCAAGAAACTGCCGACGGGCGTGCAGGATATCCTGCCGCGGGAGTGCCGCGTATTGTGGAGCGTCCGCGACCGCCTGACGCGCGCCTTCGAAGCACGGGGGTATGAGCCCGTTCTCTCCGCCGCAGTCGAGTATTACGATACCTATGCCAACATCCGCAACGCCCTGCCGCAGGAACGGATGTTCAAGTTCACCGATTCGGACGGCCGGCTTCTGGTGCTGCGTCCCGACGCGACGCTCTCCATCTCCCGCATTGCGGCGACCAAGCTCCCGGAGGGGCAGGCGCGCCTTTACTACTTCCTCGACAAGTGGGATGCGCAGAGCGCGGGCGGCAACAAGACGCGCGAGATCATCCAGGCGGGCGTCGAACGGCTGGGCGAGGAGGGCGCCTTTTCGGATGCGCAGACGCTCGCCTTCGCCATCGACTGTATGCACGAAATGGGTCTTTCCGACTGCATCCTCGACGTCGGTCACGTCGGATTCATGAAGGGGCTTTTAGAGGAGTGCGGTCTCTCCGACGCCGAGGCGGAGGAGGTGCGCGCCTCCCTCAATGCAAAGGACGGCTTCAACGCCGAGCGCCTGCTGCGCCGCGCGGGAGCCAAGGAGGAGACGCTCGCCGCGGTGCGCGCGCTTCCCACCCTCTTCGGCGGGGCGGAGGTGTTCGCGCGTGCGGGAAAACTCACCAAAAACGCCCGCGCGCTTGCCGCCGTCGCCCATCTCGAACGGGTGCATCGCATCCTTGCGGAGATGGGGTATGAGCGCAGCGTCTGCTTCGATCTGGGAACGGGCAAGAGCCTTTCCTACTATTCGGGCATCGTCTTTTCGGGTTTGGTGCGCGAAGTGGGCGCGCCCGTCTTGAGCGGCGGCCGCTACGACGATCTTGCGGACGATTTCGGAAAACACATCCCCGCGGTCGGCTTTGCGATCGGGCTCAAGCGGGTGCTGGTCGCGCTCGAGCGGCAGGGGAACCTGCCCGCGCAGCCCGTCTTCGACGCGGCGATCTCCTGCGAGGAGGGCGCCGAGGGCAGGGCGGACGCGCTCGCAAAACAGCTCATCGCAAAGGGGCTGCGCGTGACGCTCGCGGCACAATACGGCAAAGACGTATTGGAGAAAACGAACGCAAGGGAGAAATGGTTCGTGACAAAGACGGGGGAGGTGCGCATATGATCAACTTTGCGCTTCCCAAGGGCCGGCTCGCCGAAAAATCGGCGGAACTTCTGCGGACGTGCGGCGTGGATACCTCCGTGCTCGAGGAGGATACGCGCAAGCTCGTGTTGGAGAGCGCCGACAGACGGTACGGATTTTTCCTCGTCAAGCCCGCCGACGTCCCCGCCTATGTGGAGGCGGGCGTCGCGGATCTTGGCATCGTCGGGAAAGACACTCTCATCGAGGAGGGGCGCGATCTCTACGAGATGCTCGATCTCAAAATGGGAGAGTGTCGCCTCTCCATTGCCGGATACCCCGAGCGCCGCGACGTGCTCACCAATCCCCACCTGCGGGTGGCGACAAAATATGTGAACACCGCGCGCCGCGTGTTCGCCGACCGCGAGGAGATCGAGATCATCCCGCTGCACGGCTCCATCGAGCTTGCTCCCGTCACGGGGCTGGCGGACGTCATCTTCGACGTGGTGCAGACGGGTTCCACGTTAAAGGCGAACGGGCTCGTCGTGCTGGAGGACGTCTATACGGGCATCACGGCGCGGCTGGTCGCCAATAAAGTCAGTCTGAAAACAAAGGCGGAGGAAGTGCTTCCGCTCATCGAAAAGCTGCGGGAGGCAGTGTCATGAAGATCTTTGAAAAAGAGAATTGCGGACAGCTGTTGGAGCGCGCCTTTGCGGAGCGCGAAAAAGAGCTTGCCGCCGTGCGCGCCATCCTCGCCGATGTCCGCGCGAGAGGGGACGAGGCGGTGTTCGCGTATGAAGAAAAATTTGATGCGACCAAGCTCGACGAGGATAGCTTCCGCGTTTCCGAGGAGGAATTTGCCGAGGCGTACCGCGAGGTGCCTGCGGAGCTTCTGGAGAGCCTGAAAAAGGCGATCTGCAACATCTATGCCTACCACTCCCGCGCGGGCAGGCGGGATAACGTCGTCACGCAGGAGGGCAGAACGACGGGCTACGTCGTGCGCCCCGTCGCGTCGGCGGGCATCTATGCCCCGGGCGGCACGGCGCCGCTCTCCTCCTCCGTCCTCATGGGCGTGCTCCCCGCGAAGGCGGCGGGGGTGGAGCGCATCGTGCTCGCCACGCCCGCCAAGGGGGGCAGGATCGCGCCTTTGACGCTGGTCGCCGCGAAGGAGTGCGGCGTCTCCGAAGTGTATAAGATGGGCGGCGCGCAGGCGATCGCCGCGCTCGCCTACGGCACGCAGTCGGTGAAAAAAGTGGACGTCATCGCCGGCCCGGGCAATATCTACGTCACGCTCGCCAAGAAAGAGGTGTACGGCGACGTGGGCATCGATATGCTTGCCGGCCCGAGCGAGATCATGATCGTCGCGGACGAGAGCGCGAAGCCCGAATACGTCGCGGCGGATATGCTCTCGCAGGCGGAGCACGACGTGCTGGCGCGCGCCATCGTCGTCACCACCTCCCGCGCGCTCGCCGAGCGCGCCGCCGCGGAGGTCGAGGCGCAGCTCGCCCGCCTTCCGAGAAAGGAGGTCGCCGGACAGTCGCTTGCGGCGAGCGGCGGCATCATCGTCGTCGATACCCTCGAGGAGGCGTGCGCGCTCGTCAACGAGGTCGCGCCCGAACACCTCGAACTCTACACGCGCGATCCCGAGGCGCTCCTGCCCCTCGTCAAAAATGCGGGCGCGGTCTTTCTGGGCGGCTATACGCCCGAGCCGGTGGGGGATTACTTTGCCGGCCCCGATCACATTCTGCCCACCTCCGGGAGCGCCAAATTTTTCCAGGTGCTCAATGAGGACGTGTTCACGCGCAAGATGAGCGTCATCCGCTACACGAAAGAGGCGCTTTTTTCCGACGGCGCGGACATCATCCGCCTTGCCGAGAGCGAACAGCTCGGCGCACACGCGAATGCGGTCGCCATCCGCATGAAGGAGAAGGTATGAGAACGGCAGCGACGGCGCGCAAGACAAGGGAGACGGACATCGCTCTTTCTCTCGATCTGGACGGAACGGGCAGGGCGGATATCGCAACGGGCGTCGGGTTCTTCGACCATATGCTCGAACTGCTCACCGTCCATTCCCGCATGGACGTGACGCTCACCTGTAAGGGCGATCTGCAGGTGGATGCCCACCACACCGTGGAGGACGTGGGCATCGCCCTCGGCGACTGCGTCAAGGAGGCACTCGGCGACAAGCGCGGCATCGCCCGCTTTGCCGACCGCCTCGTGCCGATGGACGAGGTCGCGGCGCAGGTCGCCATCGACTTCAGCGGACGCCCCTGTCTCATTTTTGAAGACACGCTCATGGGAAAAGTGGGCAATTTCGATATGGAGCTTGTCGAGGAGTTCCTGCGCGCCTTCACGACGCACGCGGGATGCAATCTGTATGTGAAGATCTTGCACGCGGGCAACCGCCACCACATGGCGGAGGCGATCTTCAAGGCGCTCGCGCTGTGCGTGCGCGATGCGGTGAAGGTGATCTCGGACACGGTGCCCTCCTCCAAGGGGATGCTCGAATGATCGGCATCCTCGACTACGGCATGGGCAATCTGCGTTCGGTGCAGAAGGCCATCGAATTTCTGGGCGGGAAGGCAGTCGTCACCTCGGACACGGGTACCCTCGACGGGTGCGAACGGCTCATTCTCCCGGGCGTGGGGAGCTTCGCCGCAGGCATGGAAAACCTGCGCGCATCGGGGCTTGCCGACTACGTTCTGCGCCGCGTTCCGGATACGCCCGTGCTCGGCATCTGCCTCGGGATGCAGTTTCTGCTCTCCTCGAGCGAGGAGGAGGGCGAGCACGCGGGGCTCGGCCTCATTCCCGGCAAGGCCGTCCGCTTCACGCAGGGCAAGATCCCGCACATGGGGTGGAACGGCGTGGAGGAGATGCGCTCTCCGCTGATGGAGGGCATCGCCGCGGGAACGCAGTTCTATTTCGTTCACAGCTACTATGCGTGCGTCGCGCCCGAGGACGTCATCGGCAAGACGGAGTATCATATCTCCTTTGCGTCGGCGATCGCGCGCGGCAACGCCTACGGCGTGCAGTTCCACCCCGAAAAGAGCGGGGCGGCGGGCCTGCAGCTGCTGCGCAATTTCATGAGACTGTAAGGAGGCGGCATAATGATCCTGTATCCTGCCATCGACGTATTGGACGGGCGCGCCGTGCGCCTTCTCTACGGGCGGCGCGAGGAAGTCACCGACTACGGCGATCCCGTCGAGTGCGCCCGCCGCTGGGTGGACGCCGGGGCGCAGATCCTGCACGTCGTCGACCTAAAGGGTGCGTTCGGCGAGGTGAGCGGCATCGAAAGGATCCTCGAGCGCATCGCAAAGCTCGGCGTGCCCGTGCAGTCGGGCGGCGGGCTGCGGTCGATGGAGGACATCCACCGCCGCTTCCGTGCGGGCGCCGACCGCGTGGTTCTCGGTACCGTGTGCGTCGAGCACCCCGAAGTGCTCTACGAGGCGGTGCAAAAATACAAGGAGAAGATCGTCGCTGGCATCGACGCGAAGGACGGCTATCTCGCCGTGCGCGGCTGGACGGAACTTGCCGACAAGGACGCCTTCGAGTTCGGCTGCGAGGCGAAGGCGCTCGGCGTGACGGACGCGGTGTTCACCGACGTCGGCAGAGACGGCGCGCTCACGGGGGTCAACCTTGCGGACACCGTCAAGATGGGCGAGACGGGGCTCAACGTCATCGCCTCGGGCGGTATCCGCGGCATGGACGATCTGCGCGCGCTCAAAGAAAAGGGCGTGTACGGCGCCATTCTGGGGCGTTCCATCTACACGGGCGCCATCGACCTTGCCGCCGCGATCGGAGAGATGTGATGTTACGAAAGAGAATTATTCCCTGTCTCGACTTAAAGGACGGGCGCGTCGTCAAGGGGGTCAACTTCGTCTCTCTGACGGACGCGGGCGATCCCGTCGAGACGGCAAAACTGTATAACGCATTCGGCGCGGACGAGATCGTCTTTCTCGACATCACGGCGAGCTACCGCGGCGATACGCCCATGTGGGAGGTCATCTCCCGCGCGAGCGAACAGGTGTTCCTGCCCCTTACGGTGGGCGGCGGCATCCGCTCGACGGAGGACTTCCGGCGGATGCTCTCCTGCGGGGCGGACAAGATCGCCGTCAACTCCGCCGCCATCAAGGATCCGACGCTCATCACGGACGCGGCGATGAAGTTCGGCCGCCAGTGCGTCGTGCTCGCCGTGGATGCCAAGCGCAACGCGGAGGGCAGATACGACGTCTATCTCAACGGCGGCAGGGTGAACACGGGCAAGGATGCCGTCGAGTGGATCGTCGAGGGCGTGGAGCGCGGCGCGGGCGAGGTGCTGCTCACGAGCATGGATCGCGACGGCACCAAGGCGGGCTACGATCTCGAGCTCACCCGTCGGGCGGCGGAGGCGGTGAACGTCCCCGTCATCGCCTCGGGCGGCGCGGGCAGGATGGGCGACTTTTACGACGTTCTCACCGAGGGCAAGGCGGACGCGGCGCTCGCGGCGTCGCTCTTCCACTTCGGCATCATCAATATGCGCGACTTGAAAAACTATCTCGCGGAGCGGGGGCTTCCCATCCGCACGGAGGGACTTTGATATGGAAAACGTGAAATTCGATGCAAACGGGCTGATCTGCGCCATCGCGCAGGACTACGAGACGGGCGAAGTGCTCATGCAGGCGTACATGAACGCCGAGGCGCTCGACAAGACGCTCGAGACGGGCTACGCCCACTATTTCAGCCGTTCGCGCAAGACGCTCTGGAAGAAGGGCGAGACGAGCGGACACACGCAGAAGGTCGTTTCCGCCGCTTTCGACTGCGACAGGGACTGCATCCTCCTCGAGGTCGAACAAAAGGGCGCCGCCTGCCATACGGGCAACAGAAGCTGCTTCTTCGACACCGTCGTCAAGGGCGAACAGGCGGGGCTCACCTTCCTCGGCGAGCTTGCGCGCGTCGTGGAGGATCGGAAGGAGCATCCCGTCGAGGGGTCTTATACGGCGTATCTCTTCAGCCGCGGCGTCGACAAGATCGCCAAGAAGATGGGCGAAGAGGCGGTTGAGACGGTCATCGCCTCCAAGAACGACAACAAGGCGGAGCTGACGCACGAGATCTCCGATCTCATCTACCACCTTTTGGTGCTCATGGAGGAGAAGGGCGTCTCGCTCTCCGACCTCTGCACCGAGCTCGAGCGCAGGCACAACAAATAAGCGCAAGAGGACTGTTATGACAAAGAAAGAGGAAACGGGAACGCTGCTCTCCTGCCGCCCCGCGATCCGCGTGCTCGACGCAACGCTGCGCGACGGCGGGCTCGTCAATGACTTCCGGTTCACGGATGACTTCGTACGCGCGCTGTTTGCCGCGAACGCGGCGGCGGGCGTCGACTATATGGAACTCGGCTACAAGGCGGACGCCGATCTTTTCGACGCGGAAAAGTTCGGAAAATGGAAATTCTGCCGCGAAGAGGACGTCTTCCGGGTGCTGGGCGAAAACAAGACGGACATGAAGCTCTCCTGCATGGCGGACGTCGGGCGGTGCAACTTTGCGCGCGACATCTGCAAGAAGGAGGACAGCCCCTTCGATATGTACCGCATCGCGACGTACATCAACACCATCCCCGCGGCGATCGAGATGATCGAATATTGCGAAAAGATGGGGTACGAGACGACCGTCAACATCATGGCGATCTCGCGCGAGACGGAAAAGGAGATCTCGCTCGCGCTCGAGATGCTCGGCAAAAGCCCCGTGCGCGCCATCTATATCGTGGACAGCTACGGCTCCGTCTATCCCGAGGAGATGCGGCTCATCGCGGCAAAGTATCTCGAGGCGGGCGCCAAGTACAAGAAGGAGATCGGCATTCACGCGCACAACAATCAGAACCTCGCCTTTGCAAACACCATCGAATGTACGGCGCTGGGGGTGAACTACCTCGACGCGACGGTGGACGGCATGGGCAGGGGGGCGGGCAACTGCGCGCTCGAATTGCTGCTCGGCTTTCTGAAAAATCCCAAATACAAGCTCATTCCCATCCTGCGCTTTCTCGAGCAGGGGCACATGGCGCGCCTCAAAGAGGGGGGCGCCGTATGGGGGTACGATCTTCCATACCTTCTCACGGGGGTATACAACCGCCATCCCTCCAGCGCCATCCGCTACACAAGGGAGGGGCGCACCGACATCGTGAACTTCATGCAGGAGCTGCTCGATCAGGAGTGACCGCCGCGCACGGAAAAATGATTTTTGTGTGAAAGCAAAAAAAGTGCGTGTTTGTGTGTTGACAATTAAATTATAAAATGATAAGATAAAAAAGGCGTTGAAATTGTTGGGAATTTTGGCGTCCTTTCTTTTTCTCGCGCGTATGCACGGAAAATGCACGGGAAAAGGGAAAACGATATCGAAAAACATTTTGAACCGGAGGTAATATTTTGTTAAAAACACTCTCCAAATGCATCCGGGAATACAAGACGGCGTCCATTCTCTCGCCCGTGTTCGTGACCTGTGAGGTCGTGTTGGAATGTCTCATTCCCTTCATCATCGCGCAGCTCGTCAACGTGATCGACGTCGCTTCGCCCGACCTCATTGAGATGGGGCAGGTATGGATGTACGGCGGGATCCTCGTTGCAATGGCGATCGTCTCGCTCGTCGCGGGTGCGCTTGCGGGCGCGTTCTGCGCAAGAGCGTCGGCAGGATTTGCCAAGAACGTCAGAAAGGATATGTTCTACAATATCCAGACATTCTCCTTTGAAAACATCGACAAGTTCTCTACGCCCTCGCTCGTCACCCGTATGACGACGGATGTGTGGAATTTGCAGATGGCGTACATGATGATCGTGCGTATCGCCGTCCGCTGCCCCGTCATGATCGTCTTCTCCGCAGTCATGGCGTTTGTGCTCGGCGGGAACCTCGCGTGGATCTTCCTTGCGATCATCCCCGTACTCGTCATCGCGCTCATGTTCATCATGTGGAAGGCGCTGCCGCTCTTCAGGAAGCTCTTCCCCAAGTACGACGACATGAACGAATCGGTGCAGGAGAACATCAACGCCATCCGCGTCGTCAAGTCGTACGTCCGCGAGGACTACGAAAAGGAGAAGTTCGGCAGGACGTCGGGCGGACTGTGCAAGGAGTTCACCAAGGCGGAGCGCCTGCTCGCGTGGAACTCGCCCATCATGCAGTTCTGCTTCTACGGCGTCATCTGTGCCGTGCTCTACATCGGCGCCTACTTCATCATCGGTTCGGCAGGTTCCGCCGATCCCGTCAGAACGGGCGAAGTGTCGCAGCTCATCGTCTACGGCATGCAGATCCTCTCCTCGCTCATGATGTTCTCCATGGTGTTCGCCATGATCGTCATGTCGCTCGAGAGCGCCCGCCGTATCTGCGAGATCTTAAACGAAAAGAGCACGCTCGACAACCCCGCCAACCCCATCTACGACGTGCCGGACGGCTCCATCGACTTTGAGAACGTCTCCTTCAAGTACGCCTCCAATGCCGAAAAGAACGTGCTCGAGGACATCAACCTGCATATCAGGTCGGGCGAGACCATCGGCATCATCGGCGGCACGGGTTCCTCCAAGACGTCGCTCGTCAACCTCATCTCCCGCCTCTACGACGTGACGGAAGGTTCCGTCAAGGTGGGCGGTCACGACGTGAGGGAGTACGACCTCGAGACGCTCAGAAACCAGGTCGCCGTCGTTCTCCAGAAGAACGTCCTCTTCTCGGGCACCATCAAGGAGAACCTGCGCTGGGGCAACAAGGACGCCACGGACGAGCAGCTCGTCGAGGCGTGCAAGCTCGCGCAGGCGGACGACTTCATCCAGGGCTTCCCCGACAAGTACGACACCTATATCGAGCAGGGCGGTACCAACGTCTCGGGCGGACAGAAGCAGCGCCTGTGCATTGCGCGCGCGCTCCTCAAGAACCCCAAGGTGCTCATCCTCGACGACTCGACGTCGGCGGTCGATACGCACACGGACGCCCTCATCCGGAAGGCGTTCCGCGAGAATATCTCCTCGACGACCAAGATCATCATCGCGCAGCGCATTTCCTCCGTCGAGGATGCCGACCGCATCATCGTTCTGGAGAGCGGCAAGATCAACGGTATCGGCACGCACGAGGAACTGCTGAAGACCAACAAGATCTATTCGGAAGTGTACTATTCGCAAGTCAAGGGCAGCGACGAAACGGCGCAGCCCGCACAGGGAGGTGAGGGCAATGAGTAACGAGAAACCTGTCATGAAGCGTCCCTCCGTGCAGAAGGGGACGGTCAAGCGCCTTCTCAAGTCGCTCTTCCATTACTATCCCGTCATGCTGCCCATCGCGCTCGTGTGCATCGTCATCAACGCGGCGATCTCGTCGGTGCCCGCACTCTTCATGGAACGGCTCTATACGCTGCTGGGCGACGCCTCGGCGCAGCTTCTCTCCTGGGGTGAAGTCGCGGGCGACGTCGCCGGCATCATGGGCGTGCTCATCGGGATGTACGTCGTCTCGCTCATCGCGGGCGCCGTCTATACGCAGCTCATGGCGATCGTCACGCAGGGATACCTCAAAAAGATGCGTGAACAGATGTTCAACGGCATGCAGGACCTTCCCATCCGCTACTTCGACACGCACAACCACGGCGATATCATGAGTTATTACACGAACGATATCGATACGCTCCGTCAGATGATCGCGCAGTCCATCCCGCAGCTGCTCATCTCGGGCATCATGTGCCTGACCCTTCTGTGCATCATGCTGTATTTCAGCATCTATCTTGCCATCGTCATCCTCGTCGGCATCGCGCTCATCGTGCTTGTCACCAAGGTCGTGGGCGGCGGCGCGAGCAAGTATTTCCTTGCCACCCAGCGCGCCGTTGCGCGGACGGAGGGCTTCGTCGAGGAAATGATGCAGGGACAGAAGGTCATCAAGGTGTTCTGCCACGAAGAGGAGACCAAGGCGAACTTCGACAAGGTCAACGGCCATCACTTTGAGATGACCGACAAGGCAAACCGCTTCGCCAATATGCTGATGCCGCTCATTGCGAACATCGGCAACGTCATGTACGTCGTCGTCGCAATTCTCGGCGCGGTGCTTGCCGCAAACAAACTCGACAACGTGAGCATCGTGGGCCTGAGCCTGTTCACGCCCGCGCTCATCGTCTCCTTCCTGCAGACGACCCGCCAGTTCTCCAACAACATCGGTCAGGTCTCCAACCAGATCAACTCGGTCGTCATGGGCCTTGCGGGCGCGCAGCGCATCATCGCCCTCATCGACGAAAAGCCCGAGGCGGACGACGGCTATGTCTCCCTCGTCAATGCGCGCGAGGTCAACGGTCAGCTCACCGAGTGCGAGGAGCGCACGGGAATGTGGGCATGGAAGCATCCCCACAAGGCGGACGGCTCCGTCACCTATACCAAGCTCGAGGGCGACGTGCGGCTCTTCAACGTCGACTTCGGCTACGTTCCCGAAAAGATCGTCCTGCACGACATCAGCCTGTACGCGAAACCCGGTCAGAAGGTCGCATTCGTCGGCGCGACGGGCGCGGGCAAGACGACCATCACCAACCTTCTCACCCGGTTCTACGACATTGCGGACGGCAAGATCCGCTATGACGGCATCAACATCAACAAGATCAAGAAAGGGGACTTGAGAAGGTCGCTCGGCATGGTCTTGCAGGATACCAACCTGTTCACGGGGACGGTCATGGACAACATCCGCTACGGCAGGCTGGACGCGACGGACGAGGAGTGCATGGCGGCGGCAAAGCTGGTCGGCGCGGACGACTTCATCGAGCGTCTGCCCGAAGGATACAACACCATGCTCTACCAGAACGGTTCCAACCTCTCGCAGGGGCAGCGCCAGCTTCTCTCCATCGCGCGCGCGGCGGTCGCAGATCCGCCCGTCATGATCCTCGACGAGGCGACGTCCTCCATCGATACGCGCACGGAGGCGATCGTGCAGCACGGCATGGATAAGCTCATGGAGGGCAGAACGGTGTTCGTCATCGCCCACAGACTCTCCACTGTGCGCAACTCCAACGTCATCATGGTGCTCGAGCACGGCCGCATCATCGAGCGCGGCACGCACGAGCAGCTCATCGAGCAGAAGGGCAAGTATTACCAGCTCTATACGGGCGCGTTCGAACTCGAATGATCGTTGCTCCCTCCGCAGTGCGCGGAGGGAGTTTTTTTGCCGCGTCGGATTGACAGCGCGCCGTCACGGTGATATAATCTTGTCGTTGACGGCAGGCACGCCGCTTCCGGAGGAAATATCATGCAATATACCACGATCGATCTCTATTCCTATTTTTCCCGCGCGCGCGAGGGTGCGGAGTGCGGAACGCTCACCCTCCTGTGTCACGACGACCTGACCGAAATGCAGTGCGCGCGCGAGCGGCCCGCCATCCTCATTTTCCCGGGCGG
Organism: uncultured Clostridia bacterium; assembly: GCA_944367415.1. Taxonomy (GTDB): domain Bacteria; phylum Bacillota; class Clostridia; order Christensenellales; family Borkfalkiaceae; genus Gallimonas. The sequence continues at coordinate 15,256 of CALVWN010000043.1, forward strand.
GGCGTATGCCACGCTCTCCGCGCGCGAGGCGGAACCCATCGCCGCGCAATACTTCGCGAACGGCTACCAGTGTTTTATTCTCTCCTATGACGTCGCGCCCCATTGCTACCCGCAACAGCTGCTGCAGGCAGGCATGGCGATGCTCTGGCTGCGCCGCGAGGGGAGGCGCTACGGCGTCGACCCCGAGCACATCGCCGTTGCGGGCTTCTCGGCGGGCGGGCATCTCGCGGGCTGCGTGAGCCTTCTCTGGGATGACCCCGCGCTGGGGGAGGCGTTCGGCGAGGAATGTGCGCGCATCCGCCCCGATGCCGCCGTGCTGTCCTATCCCGTCGTGACGTCGGACGAGCGCTTTTGGAATGCCGATTCCTTCCGCAATTTCTGCGGCAGCGCCGTGCCGTATGCACGGTATTCGCTCGAACGCTGCGCGCGTTCCGATGCACCGCCTGCTTTTTTGTGGGCGACGACGCCCGACGACTGCGTTCCCGTCGAGAACGCGCTCATGCTCTATTCCGCGCTGCACGGGGCGGGCGTTCCCGTCGAGCTGCACATCTTTGAAGAGGGCTGGCATGGGCTGTCGACGGCGGACATCGAGACGAGCGACAAGGAGCAGCCCTTCATGGCGCGCGTCAGAACATGGCTTCCGCAGTCGATGAGCTTCCTGCGCGCGCACGGCTTTGCCGTCAAAGCCTGCCCGCGCAAGTGAGCGACAATTTCATCCGAGAATGAATAAAACGAGCAGAACATCTGCTCGTTTTATTCATAAAAGTGATAGCGGCAATAAAAATGTTTAATAGATCTTTCTTTGTGAAAGGATTGTGAAAAAACCCGATCCATGCTATAATGGATTTATAAAATTCTTTTTACAGACTGATGACGGAGGCGGATATGAAGAGGTCGTTACGGGGAATTCTTGCTGCATGGCTTGCTGTCATGTGCGCCCTTTTCGCGTGCGGCTGTGCGGGTGAGGACAAGACCGTCACCGTGACGTTCCGTGCAGTGGGAGAGGAGGATATCGTCCTGACGGTGGATTACGGCGGAAGCGTCGTTGCGCCGGAGGTGCCGGAGAAGATCGGCAACGAGGGACGGTGGGATACGGATACACTGCAAAATCTCACGCAGGACACCGTCGTTACGGCGGTGTACGAGACGCAGGGGCTG
>CALVWN010000044.1 GCA_944367415.1 uncultured Clostridia bacterium
ACAGTTTATCCACCACTTTTTGCAGCCAACTGAGGTCAAATTCCCCCTCTTTCGGCTCCATTTTGCCCCACGCGAACTCGCCGATGCGCACGGCGTTCAATCCCGCCTCCTTCATGCGGGCGATGTCCTTTTCCTGCTCCGACGCATCCCACAGCTCGGGGTAATACGCCGCTCCCAGATATAAGTTTTCCATATTATTTTCTCCGTAAGTCATTGTTCAACGATGACGTTGTTTTCCGTGACCGTCTCCTGCACGTTTTTGACGGAAAATGCCGGGACGCCCTTTTCGCACACGACGACGTTGTCGCGGATGACCACCCGCTTGTGCTGCCTGCCCGTTCCCTCTTCGGAGCCGGTATAGACCAGCACGACGGACGCCATATGGTCGCGCACGGCACATTCCCAAAAGACATTGCCGACGATCTCCACATTCTCCGAGGAAGTCCCCTCTGCCCACCACTCCTCCGCCGCAACGACCACCGCGGCACAGTCCGTATGCTCGAACAGACAATGCTCGACGCGGGCGCGGTGCGTTTTGATGAGAACGGAGCGCGCAAAATGGTTGCGCGCACGGCAGTGAGAGAATAGAAAGTCGGGGCAGGCGGAGGCGTTTTCCAAGTAATACGACTCCTCCGCGCCGTCGGGGAGGGGGCGGTCGAGGGTGACTTCGCACGATCCGTCCGCACATTCCTTTGCCGCAAGAACGCGGAAGCGCTCCCCTTTGTCGAGCGTGCCGCGCCGCACAAGCTGCAACTCGTCTCCCGCGAAGGGAACATCCGCCGCCTGCGTATGCGTGCCGTCCGGCGCGAGACAGCGCAGGCGGCAGCGCGTCCCCGAAAGGGGCGTGACGGCGTGATCGTAATTGTGGACGTTCATCGCGTCGTCCCCGTGTCCGTCAAAGGTGCAGCCCGTGAGCGTGAGCTTTCCGTAACAGGAGGCAAAGTGCGTCGCGTCCGTATTGACGGACATCCGCTCGCCCGCAGACGGCACGACGCTCACGCCGTCCAGCGTGATATTCCGCGAGAGATGCCCGACGATCCCCATCCCCGGCTGCGCATGGACGGTGACGTCCTTTAAGACGATCTCCTCCGCATTCTGAATACAGACGGCGGGACGGGAATGGAAGGCGTGCCAGACGTACAGCTCGTCGCCGACCGATGCCCGATCCGCGTGATCCGCCCCGATCGCGAAGAGCTCCCCCTCCACGCGGCGCTTGTTCCCGAGTCCGAAGGGCACAAAGTGCATGACGCCCGTCGTCTGCCGGTACAGCGCGCAGCGCGGCGAACAGAAGGTGTCCGGCATCGCCTGCCGGAAGCGGACGAACAGCTCGCCGCCCTCGATACGCTCGATCGTGCCGTGCGAGTAGGGCTTGCGCTTGTAGTCGACGGTCAGCCCGCGCAGCGTGACGCCCCTGCACCGGCGCAGGGAGACGGGCTCGAAGAAGCCGTCCAAAAGGAGCGTCGCGCCGTCTGCGATGACGCGCGTCCCCTCCTGCCCTTCAAAGTCGAGCACGCGCCGGTAGGGAAAGTCCGCACGGAACATTTTCTCCTGCGGGTTTTCCCCGAGCGCACCTCTGATCATGTCCGCAAAGACGGCGTGCGCCGCCGGCTCCGTCACCTCATACACGCCGGGCGGGATGACGAGTTCTTCGTGCGGATGCGCCCGCAGCCACGCCATCGCCTGCGCGAATTTTTCCAAATTATCCCTGCCTCGGAATTGTGCAAGATCCATATTGTTTCCTCATCTTGGAAAATGGGGCGAGAATGGCCCGCCCCCTTTCACACTTCCTGCTGATAAGCGGCGCATCATTTGTCCTCGATCACGCAGCCTGCCGCCTCCAATTCCTTCTTATACACATTGCGATAGGTCTCCGCGTTCGGGTGGATCCCGTCGGCAAGACCTGCCGTCGTCACCTTGTCCTCGACGTCGATGAAGGTGATCCAGTCGCGGTTTTCGCACCATTTTTGCATGACGTCGTTGACCGTACTCACTTCTGCCGCGTATTTGGTGTCTGCGCGCTGCGCGATGGAGAAGTAGTAGATCTGCGTATCCGGCATCGCCGCGTGCAGGCAGGTGAACAGCCTTTGGAGATCGCGGACGGTATCCTGCGCCGAACGGTTGTCATCGTAGAGGTTGTTCGTGCCGAGATCGACGACGAGGTTCTTGGGGCTCATGTCGAGAACGGCATGATCGTTGAGATAGAAGTTCTCCCAATCGAAGGAGGTCGAACTGCTGATCCCGAGCCGCAGCGCGTCCTTGCCCGCGTAATCGGTGTAGAAGTCGCCCCAGTAGGAATCGAAGAAGGAGTCGCCGATGAACACCGTCGTCTTGCCGTCCGTTCCGCCCGAGCGATACTCGTTTGCCCTGTTTGTGGCATTTTCGACATACTTGCCGTAATCCCACTCGGCGCCGCTCGTGTCGACGGAAGCTGCGTTGACAAAGAAACTTGCGGTATCCTCCCCGCTCGTCACCTTGACCTCGAACCTGCCCTCCGCAAGCGCGCGGACTGTCCTGTTTTCCTTGTCGATCTCGAGCTTGGAAGCATCATATTCGAGCGTGAAATCGCTCTCGCCGTTGTTGAGCTTTACGACAAACTCGGACGGCGGATAGCCGATCCACGCATCGACGCTGCTCTCCGTATAGATGCCCGTCTGCGCTTCGGAGAGGAAGGTCGGAACGACCGTCGTATCGCCCTGCACCGTGAAGGTATAGACGCCCGCCATGACATCGTCAATGCACTCCTCGCCGTTGACGAGAAGGGAGGTCAGCTCATACCCTTCCTCGGGCGTCACGTTCAGATTGACGGTATCGCCCGTGATGCAGTAGTCGTAGCCGAACTCCTCCGTGACCGTGCCGCCCTCCGTCTCTTGGATGACGAGATCGTTGAGCACGGCGCCGCCGCGGTCGAAGGTATAGCCCTGGTTGAGCTTATCCCAGCCGTAGAGAGAACTTTGACGGCTGCCGAACTGATACCAATTCCGCACGATCGTCAGCTCCCAATCGGGCATGGCGATGTGCGTGGGGTTGACATACACCGTATTGCAGCGCTCCGTCCTCCCGAAGATCCCGTAGGGCAGGAAGAGCTCGAAGCGGTACGCCGTACATTCGCCGTCCATGAGCGAGCCGTTGCGCACGACGGAATAGACGGGCGACGTATCGTAGGCATACGAACAGCTCGTATATCCCGACGACGTGTAGCGGCGGATGCCGAAGCGTTCGCCCGCGGTCATATCGACCTCGAAGAGCCCGTCCCGCCACGTCGTGCCGTCGCCGAACCCGATGTAAAACTCGATGCCGCTCTCATAGGCGGTGGGACGGATGGCATTGTATGTAATGAGCGTATTCTCCGTGACGTCGGCAGCGAGCAGCAGCCCCTCTTTGCCGATGCGGACGGTCATGACGACGGTCGCCGTCTGCGTTCCGTCCACCTTGTAGAGCGTGAGCCACTGCAGATCGTTGTAAAAGCTCTCGTCGAAGTTCCCGTCGATGGTCATGTCATCGTCGACCGCCGCCCCGGACATGGGTACCTGATCGGGGGTGTATGTCTCATCCGTCTCGATCACGTTGTAGACGGTCTCCTGCCCGTTGTCGCAGGCGGCAAACGCAAGGCAGGATGCGCCGCATACCGCCGCCATGAGGCACGCCGCCGACTGTCTGAATATTTTTTTCATCTGTCTTCCTCCTTACGCCCGTTTGCCGAGCACGGCGATCTCGGAGATGCCGACGTGCTCCTGTCCTTCGGGAACGGTCACCGTAAAACGGATGCTCCTGACGTTGCGCGACGCAAATTCCGCATACACGCCCGAGCCGTAGACGACGTTGTCGACGACATAGTTGCCATAGAGAAGTTCGTCCTCGTTCCAGACGATACAGGTATCGTCCGGCACAAGCTCTTCGATATAATAGGTCTTTTCCGCGCCGTTTTCCTCGACGACGATCTCCACGTTTTTCACGGAAGCAAAATACCCGTCCGTATACTTGGAGCCGTAGACGAGGAATCCGCGCACTTCGCGCGCCTCGGGAAAGGCGACCTCAAACGTCGCGTCCTCCGTGATCGTCGTCTCGCGGACGTGCGCATCGAGGAACTCCTGCGAGATCGTCGTGTTGTACGAGAGCAGACCGTCGATGAGGCAGGCTTCGGACGACCCGTCCGCGAGCGTGCCGGACACGAGGGACACGCTCCCCTCTCCGGCGATGTTGACATACTCCGCCTCGGGATCGAAACGGGGCTGAACGGTGATCGTGGGGCCGTTGACGTAGAGCACGTCCAGCTTCTCGCCGTCCTTCTCCGTCTCCACCCACTTCACTTCATCCACGCAGATCCCGCGTCCGCCGTCGATGGTGCCGTTGACGATGAGGCGGTGATAGCAGATATACATATCGTCGCCGATGGTGAAGAAGGAATGGTGCCCCGTGCCGCTGAGCACGGCGTTCCCGCCCATATCGGCGCTTAAAAACAGTCCGTTCTGATCGTCTCTGAGCTTGGTGAACGGCCCGAGCGGGCTGTCGCCCACCGCCTGCATGACGCTGTACGACGCGTCGTAGAAGGCATTGATGGAGAAGGTGAGGTAATATTTTCCGTTGTGCTCGATCACGAAGGGGCCCTCGTTGACATCGGCGGTACCCATCTTTTCATATTCGCAGGTCTCGACTTGCTCGCCGTTCTGCGCCTTCTCATAGTCCTCGACGGTGTAATAGCCGACGCGCGTGAGCAACGTGACCGTCGAATAGTCCACCGTGTACCAGTTGGTCATCTTCATGCCGACGATGCAGCGGGGAGATTCGAGAGAGAAGTACAGATACCGATCGCCGTTCTCCGCCACGAAGGGATGCGCGTCGATGAGGGAAGGGATCTCGGTGACGGAAAATTCTTCCCCCGTCTCCTCCTCAAGCGCCTCGAACATCTTTTCGTAATCGAACAGCGCGTAATTTGCGTAGGAGCCTGTCACGATATTGCCGTGCGTGTTGCCGTCGCAGCTCGCCTCGTCCGTGAAATCGACCATCTCGAAGGGGCCGGCGGGCGAAGAGGCGGTTGCGACGAACATGATCTTTCTGTCCGATGCCGCAAATTCGGGCGTAAGCGCACTGAAATAGAGATAGTAGACCATCTCCCCTTCCGCGTTCTCCTCGGCGACCACTTCGGGCGCCCAATAGCTGCTCCAATCCTTCTCCCCTTCGAGAATGACGCCCGTGCTCTCCCAGGTGGAGAAGTTTTTCGTGCGGTAGCCGCTGAACCCGCTGCCGCCCGTCGTGTAGAGATAGTAGTACCCGTCCTCGGCGGTGTTGTCGAGGATGAACGGATCGGCGCCCTCGAGCAGGTCTGTGTTCCTGCGCCAGAGATTCTGATTGTATTCGGCAAGCCCCGTGATCTCGTCGGTGTTCGTGCCGCTGTAATAGGGCAGTTCATAGACCGTCTTGGTCTCGCTGCCGCCGCAGCCCGCAAATACGCCCGCGCAGACGGAGAGCGTAAGACACACGGCGGCAGCCTTGTACATTGCTTTCATATTTTTCCTCCTGAATTGATCAGCCCTTCACGCCGCCCGCGGAGACGTTCTCGATGAAGTACCGCTGCGAGAAACAGAAGAGCACGATGAGCGGCAGCATGGAAAAGATCGCCGCTGCGCACTTGACGTTCAGCCATGCGCCCGACTCGGTCAGTCCGTCGATGAGCTGGCTCAGCGCGAGCTGCATCGTCCAGAGATCCTCGTTGCCGAGCAAGTAAAGGAGCGCCGAGCTGTAATTGTTGTAGCCGCCGACGAACCCGAACAGGAACTGCGCGACAAAGACGGGCGCGGAGAGCGGGACGATGACCCTGCAATAGATCCCCATGAAGCCCATGCCGTCGATGCGCGCCGCCTCGACAATGCCCGTCGGCACCGCCTTGACGTAGGGGTAGATGAGAAAGATCGTACCCATCGAGCCGAAGATCCCGGGGATGATGATGGGCAGCACCGCCGCTCCCCCGCGCGTCCAGCCGAGCGCATTGTAGAAGAGGTAGGACGTAAGCCCCGCGTTCAGCGGCACCGTCATGAGCAGGAGACAGAGCGCAAACAGCTTGCTCTTTCCGGGGAACTCCCACTTGGCGTACGCGTACGCCGCCAGGCCGGAGACGAACAGCCCGCCGACGGTGGGAATGAGCGTCTGCCAGAGCGAATTGATGAATCCCGTGCCGAGCAGAGAGATGAACTCGTTTTCGGGATCGAAGAGCATGGTATAGCCCTCGATCGACCAGTCGGGCCACCACTGAAAGCCCTCGCGCGCAAATTGCAGATCGGGCTCAAAGGAGACGAGGATGATGATGAGGAAGGGTGCGAGCACCCAGACGGTATACAGAAGAAGCACAAAATACAGCGCCGCCCTTCCCGCAATGCGGGCCGCCTTTGCGTGCCACGCATCATTTCTTTTTCTGACAGCGTTCATCCGATATTCTCCTCCGCCCGCTTGCGCAGCTTCATGATGATCGTGCATGGAATGAGCGTGATGATCATCATTGCCCACTGAATGACGGAGGCGTAGCCCATGTTGCCGAACTCCGTCATTTCATAGTAGATGTAATACTGCACCGTAAGACCGGCGTCCTCCGGCCCCGCCGTTCCCGTCCAGCTGACGGGGGCGAGGATGGTCGCCTGATCGAAGGTCGCAAACCCCGACGTGACGCCCGCCAGAACGAGGAAGTAGGTCATGGGCGCGATCATGGGCAGCGTGATGTTCCAGAACTTGTGGAAGGCGTTCGCGCCGTCCAGCTCCGCCGCCTCGTAAAGCGCCGTATCGACCCCCTTGAGCGCCGCCGTGTACATGATGATGCCGTACCCGGGCGCAGGCCAGAGAATGACGACGAAGATCGCCCAGGTAAGAAACTGGGGATGCGCCGAATCGTTCAGCCAGGTAAACTCGGTGCCGAGCAGCTGATTGAGCACGCCCTGCCGTTCAAAGATGATGCTCCACATGACGGCGATCGCAACGCCCGAGCAGATATAGGGAATGAAATAGATGACTTTGAGCACCTTGCTTCCGCGGACGCGCTCCGCGTTGAGCAGTGCCGCGACCACAATGGCGATCGCAAGCGAGACGAACTGCGCGCACGTCAGCCAGAACGTGATGCCGAGCGTATGTAAAAACTTTCCGTCATGGAAGAACTCGACAAAGTTTGCAAAGCCATTCCACTGCATCGACCCGAAATCGTATGTATTCGCGTCGCAGAACATGGACGCAAAGGAGATGACGATGGGCGCCGCATTGAAAAAGACAAACCCGAAGAACGGAAGTCCGACCGCCAGATAACACCAGAGCCACTCCCTGCGGAAGGGGCGCTTGCGTTTTTTGACGGGAGAAACGGGAACCGTTTCCTCCAACCGTTCCCCGGTCAGAACGCGTTCCTGTTCCATCATCTCCACCCCTTGATCCGGATCGTCGTCGAAGCGCAGGCGTTCTGCGCCTTCTGTTCGTTGGCGGCAAGGAACTCGCTCAGCGTCTGCGTTCCGACGCGGAGTTTGCCGTTGAAGTCGTTCGACCAGTCGGTGACCCATTCGCCGTTTTCAAAGTAACCCCAGTCGCCGACATCGGACGTGCGGGACATGAGCGCCGCCGCGTAGTAGTTCTGCCCGCCCAGCGCATAGAAGGTGTCGGAGAGCGCGATGGAATCCTGATTGGGAACGACGTTGCCCGTCTTTGCGAGGATCGCCTGTCCCTCGGGGCCCGCCGCCCAGCGGACGAACTTCCATGCCGCGTCATACTTGGAGGAATCGGAGCGCGCAGGGATGACGAGCGCGGTCGTCGCGTCGTGGATGGTGAGATTGCCGACGATCGGCGTGCCGTTCTCCTCTTTGAGTTCGCCCGTATAGACGTCGCCTTCGTACGTCTCGCCGATGACTTTGAGATATTCGTGCGCGAAGTCGCTGCCGCCCTCGTAATAGACGCTGCCGCCCTCGTATTCGCGGTACTGATACCCGACCGACATATCCACGCTCTCGCCCAGCGAACGCTCGAAGCTGAGGAAGGAGCTGAACGAATTGCAGGCGATGGCGCTGTTCCCCTGCGTGAAGCCCTCGGTGCGGTAGCTCGCATCCGAATAGCAGATGCCGTACCCGCCTTTGTCCGTGCCCCACGTCATATTGAGGAACTCGCTCAGCCCGTCCTGCTGGCTCGGAAGCGCATAGATGCCCTCCATCGTGGCGATGCCGTCCTCTGCGACCTTGTCCTCATAGCGCACCGTCTGCCCCGCCGTGTATTCCACACCGTTGATGGTGACACTGTCCGCCGTGACGAGGTAGTTGGGTGTATCGTCGGCGAGCGTGAAGTTGTACTTCTCGCCGTCCCAGCCGATGCAGTCGCCGCCGACCGACCAGCAGGTCGCAAACCACCACTCGTTTCCGTAGCCGCGCTCGGTGGGCGAGGAGGCGTTATATTGCTTCGTGAAATATTTGTTGAGATAGCGGATCTCCTCCCAGTTGGTCGGAATGGCGTTATTGAACACTTTGACGACCTGATCGCCCGCGATGTTCGCCGAAGCGGAGAGCGACGCCGCGTCGCCCGTCAGATAGCCGGGTTTGTATTCGGCATACCCGTGTGCGGCGAAATTGGTTCCGTGCTCCTCGTTGTAGGCGTCAAGCTCCTCTTCGGGAACGGAGATGATATGGATCCCCTGCCCCTCGAAGTATCCCACGTTATAAAAGAGCATATTGGGATCGTTGCCGAAGGGAACGCCGTAGAGCGTTTCGCCCGCGCCGACGACCGTCTTTTGTCCGTTTTCGCCGACCGTAATGCGGAAGCGGTCGGTCATGTTGTCGGGGATCCCCTCCTCCGAATAGTCGCCCGGCTCCGTCGCATAATACTCCGTCAGATCGAGGAAGAGCCCGTCGATCGCATACGCGCGGAACACCGCATCGCTGATCATGACCACATTGGGCGGCGTGCCGCCCGTGAGCTGCGTGCGGGCGCTCGAAGAGATGCCCGTCTTGCGGCTGCCGACGACATAGACGCCGTCTTCCGCGCCCTGTGCTTCGTTATACGTCTGCACGAGTTCCCGATAGACGGACTGCGTCTCAAGCCCGCAGTCGTACCAGAACGTGATCTCCGTGCTGCCCTCGGGCGCGCCCGTATCCGTGCACGCCGCAAATCCCAAAAGCGATACAAGCCCCATCGAAAGTCCGGTGACCGCCGCTAAAATTCTCGTTTTCTTTTTCATCGTGATCTCCTCACTGTCCGCCTTTGGGGAGGAGACCTTCGCCCCCTCCCCGCTCTGCGGCCCGATCCTTATTTTTTCTCTGCGGGGAGCGCCTGCTCCTCCGCGGATGCCTGCTCTTCTTCCTCATAGACCGCGATGCCGCCGAGGTTCACGCGCGCAGCCGTATTGTCTGCAACGCACGCCTTGAACGCGATCTTGAGCGTGTAAGTCCTCGTTTCGCCGTCCGCAAGATCAGACGTGTCGATATAGAACGTGATGAGCTTGTGGGGTGCAGAGACATCCCAGTTCCCGACGACCGTCGCCGTTCCGATGAGCGTGTCGCCGTCGTAGAGGGAGACGGTGTACGTGGCGAGCCACGATCCCGTCCAGACCGCAATGCGGTTGGCGCCCTTGCCGACGGTGATCTCGATGTCGCTGTACGAGTTATTTCCGTCCACTTTGAGTTCCGACTTATTCGCGCCATCCAGCTGAGCGGCGTTGCCGTTCAGACTATCATCGCTCACGAGGGTGAGCACGGTGGGATCGAAGCTGATCATGTCCTTCGCATCCGGCTTTGCAACGACGGTCGGCGTCGCGCCCGTCTGCTGATAGATCTCATAGTAGAGCGCATCGGACTTGGTGAGATCGGTATCGACGGAATCCGTCATACTGTAATGCGCCTGCAGCTTCTCCAGCGTCGTGCGAACCTTATCCGCGGTGTAATACGTTCCGTCCTCGTCGGTGTAGTGTGCAAAGGTCACCAACACGTTCTCGACGGTTTCCTCGTGATAGGTGAGCGTGTGCGCTTCGCCGCAGACTGCGATGCCCGAGAGATGGATGCGGGCGTTGCCATTGTCCGCACAGGTACCGAGATACTCGATGCGGAGCGTATAGATCTTGGTCGCACCATCTGCGAGCGCAGAATTGTCGATCCCGAACACGATCTTCCAGTTGGTGGCATTGCGGAATTCACCATTCGACCAATTCGCCTCGTATTCCGCGCTTCCCACGAGCGTTTCACCGTCATAGAGGGAGACGCGCACTTTTGCAAGCCATGCGCCCGCCCAGACGACGATCTGCTTCGCGTCCTTGCCGACGGTGATCGCAATATCGCCGAACGAGTTGTTGCCGTCCACTTTCAGATGCGAACGATTGGTGCCGTCGAGAATGATGCCTCTGCCGTTGTTGCCGTCATCGTTTGAGAGCGTGACTTTGGCGGGATCGAAGTTGATGAGATCGCTGCCCTCTGCCGCGATCGTCGAAGGCGTCGCGCCCGTCTGCTGATAAATTTCATAGTAGATGGGGTTCATCCAGTAGGCGGCGTCGGGATCGGTCAGGTTGAAGTCGGACGCCTCTTCCATCGTCACGCCCTCCGACGTGTACTGACGATAGGCAATTTTTGCGAACTCGACGAGCGTTCTGTCGGGCAGATAATAGCGTCCGTCTCCGTCGGTGTAATGCTCGAGCATATAGTAACCGTTTTCAATCCCTTCGGCGTGATGCGTCAGAAGAAGCGCACCCTCCGTCGTCAGAACTTTGCCCGGCGTATAGAATTTCCCGTCCTCGTCAGTGTAGTGCGCAAGCGTGATCTTGCCCTCTACGGTCGTCTCTTCGTAATAGGTGAGTTCCTTCACATCGCCGAGCACCGCAATGCCGGCGAGTCGGATGCGGGCGTCGTTTTCCCCTGCATCGCAGCGGACGTACTCGATCCGAAGGGTATAAGTCTTCGTTGCGTCGCCCGTGAGACCGCTCGTATCGATTCCGAAGATGATCAGCTTATTGATGCTATTCGCATCGCCCGGATCCCAGCCGGCAACGAGATCCACCACACCGCACAACCTATCGCCCTCGTAGAGAGAAACGCGGTATTCCGCAAGCCACGTCCCCGTCCAGACTGCGATGCCTTTCGCGCCGCTGCCGACGGTGATCGTAATATCGCCGAACGAGTTGTGGCCATCCACTTTCAGGTGCGAGAGATTGGTGCCGTCGAGCTTAATGCCTTTTCCGTTATCGGGGTCATCGTTCACAAGCGTGACATTTGTGGGATCAAAGTCGATGAGATCGTCGCTGTCCGGCTTTGCAATGACGGTCGACGTCGCGCCCGTCTGCTGATAGATCTCATAGTAGATGGGATCCAGCCAGTACGCGGAATCGGGATCGCCCAGATTGGTATCAAACGAATCCTCGATGGTATAACTGATGACGATCGCCTCCTGCGTGGTCAGCACCTTGTCTTCCGTGTAATAGTTCCCGTCCTCGTCGGTATAGTGCGCTTTTTGGAACACGTTTCCTTCGTGATAGGTGAGCGTGTGCGCTTCGCCGCAGACCGCAATGCCCGAGAGATGGATGCGAACATCTCCGTTTCCTGCACAGCTTTCGAGGAACTCGATGCGGAGCGTGTAAGTCTTGGCCGCATCGTCTAGCGAGGAATTGTCGATCCCGAACGTGATCTTCCAGTTGGTGGCGTTGCGGAAGGTACCGTTGTACCAATTCGCCTCGTATTCCGCGCTTCCCACGAGCGTTTCGCCGTCGTAGAGGGAGACGCGCACTTTTGCAAGCCATGCGCCCGCCCAGACGACGATCTGCTTCGCGTCCTTGCCGACGGTGATCGCAATATCGCCGAACGCATTGTCGCCGTTCACTTTCAGGTGCGAACGGTTGCTGCCGTCCAGCATGATCCCCGCGCCGTTGTTGCCGTCGTCGCTCACAAGGGTGACCTTGGTGGGATCGAAGTGAATGAGATCGTCGCCCTCTGCCGTGATCGTCGAAGGTGTCGCGGCCGTCTGCTGATAGATCTCGTAGTAGATGGGATTCATCCAGTAGGCGGCGTCGGGATCGTTCAGGTTGAAATCAGCCGCTTCCTCGATCGTCACGCCCTCCGACGCGTACTGACGATAGGAAAGCTTTTCGAGGGTGGTAGAAGCGATGCTTTCCGTGTAGTAATTCCCCTCCGCGTCCGTATAGTGCGCGAGAATGAGCGTTCCGTCCTTGTATTCCTGCGCATGATAGGTGAGCGTGATCGCCGCGAGCGTGGTGGGTGCGCCCTGCTCGGTGTAATAGTTCCCGCTCTCGTCCGTGTAGTGCGCGAGAACGACATTGTCGCCGTCCTGCGCTCTCTCGTGATAAGTAAGGTTATACTTTGCGAACGAGATTTCCGAATAGACAACGCGGGAAGATTCGGAAGTCGCACCCGACGCGCCCAGCATGAGACGGGCTTCGCCCTCACAGTTGTCGAAGGAATAGAAATACACCCAGCCCTCTGCGCCCTCGTAATAGAGGTTCATCGTCTTGCCGATGCGCAGCACGCGCACATTGAGACCGTCCGCAGAATAGATGCGCGAAGTGATCTCCGAGCACATCGCGGCGCTCGTCATGTCGTTCGCCTTGCCGTCGATGGCGCCCTGCAGATCGGTGACGCGGCAGACGTGAATGTTATCCGCCGCCAGCGACATCCACAGCGCCATACCGCTCGAGGCGGGATCGGCTCCGTCGCTCACCATGAAATAGAGGAGATCGCCCCATTCGGTGAAGGACGCGCCCTCCACCCGCACGTTTGCCTGCAGGTAGTAGGCATCCCCAAGCTCGCCGATATCCTGCACCTCCGCAAAGGCGAAGCCGTCCGTGGGATTGGCGATCGTAATGTAGGCGTCCTCATCCGACATATGCGTCAGATCGACCGCGCCGGCATTCTCGCCCGTCGCCGCAAACGACGCATAGATGAGTTCGGCGGAATACTCCGTCTTGCCCGCCTCGAACGTGATCGTGCCGCTGTAACCCGCGCACGAAACGGCGTATGCGATCGGATAGACGTCCGTGAGCGTGAGCGTCGTCGAGACGGTACCCGATGCCGTCACGTTGTAGTCGACCCCGACAAGAGAGGCATCGCCCGCCGGAATGGGCGAAACGCCGCCCGCCTTCTTCCCCGTCAGCGTAACGGTGACGGAGTCGATCTTGTCAAAGAACACTTCGTCCTCGGGAAGTTCGGCATCGCCGAAGCTGTCGGCAAAGTATTTGCCGCAATCGGGGCATGCCCAGTGATAGATCCAGCCGCGGCCCGCTTCGGCGTCGATCGCAGGCTGCACCTCTTCGATATCTTTGTGATTGAGTTTTGCAAGTACGACGTCGTCTTCGTCGATGACGTTCTGGCCCTCGGCGTCGGAAAAATACGTCCCGCAGCCGTTTTCGCACACATAATGTGCGATGTAGCCATCCTCCGTGCAGGTCGCCTCTTTTGCTTCGACCGCAACGGGCTTGTGCCCGAGGGCGGCGATCGTGACCTCGTCGAGCGTCACTTCATTCTTCCCTTCCGCGTCGGAAAACAATTTCCCGCAGTCGGAACAGGAATAATATTCCGCATTTCCCGCCTCCGTGCAGGTCGCATCCTTCGCCTGATGCAACGTGAGCGAATGCGTTTCGGTACCGCCGCAGGCTGCAAGTGCCATTCCTGCCATGAGGCTCATGGAAATGCCCATCGCAAGGAATATCGTTCTTTTCTGTTTCTTCATCATTTTTTCTCCTGATTGATTTTTCAAAGCTTCTCTTTGTATTGGTCGATAACTCTCTCGATCACGTCCGTTTCATCACCTCCTCTTCCTTCTGCTTGATCAATGCAAATGCGTCCTCTTTGGGTTTGCGTTTCCGATACTCCACGGGGCTCATCCCCTTCTCCTTCTTGAAAACGCGGGAAAAGTATTTCACATCCTCAAAGCCCGACCATTTTGCCGTCTCCGCCACCGTCATATCCGTGAGCTGAAAGCGCTCGCAGGCGACGGCAATGCGATACGCAGTCAGATACTGTACGGGGGTCATCTGCAGCATCTCGGCAAAGAGTGCCGTCAGCGACCGCACCGAAAGCCCGTTTTCCGCGGCGATCTCCTCATTGGAGAGATCGAGATTGAAATTGTTGTTCATATACGTCAGAATATCCCGGATCTGACGGCGTCTGCGGATCACCTTGAGGTCGACGCGGCCCTTCCGCTCCTGCTCGATGCACTTGCTCATGATGAGAATGAGCCATGCGCAGGTGCGCATCTGTTGGACGTCGCTCTCGTCGAAGGCGTCTTTCATGCTCTTGAGCAGCTCCACATAGACATCGAACTCATTCAGCGTCTTGCAGATATTCTTCTTGAAGAACCCGCATTGCGCGAACATTCCCTCGAGATTCTCCCCCGTCAGCTCCACCCAGATGTATGTCCACGGCTCCTGCGGGTCGGGGTAGTAATTGTACTGCTCGCCCTGAAAGAGAAGGAAGGATTCGCCGCGCTTGACTTTATACAGCTTCCCGTCCGACGCGATCACCGTGCCGCGTCCGAACAGCACGAAATGCCACGCATTGTTCGGACGGACGCGCGACACCGGGCCCTTGGACGGCGAGCAATGTTCATAGCCGACCTTCCCGATCCTGAACTTATATTCCTCGCCAAATTCATCGACTGAAAAGGTCATTTTTTTCACTCTCCATGAAAAGATTTTTCTTATTTTTTTCTATTTTACCCCCCCCCGACAAATACTGTCAACGGATGGGAAAAAATATACCGAATAATCCACCTTTTCTCCAAATTGACCGATTTTTCTTGTCGAAAATCACAAGATGTTGCGACCGTGTGCGCGAAAAACGTCTTTTCGCCGCAACGCGGTGTTCTGTAAAAAACACGGGGAAGCGCCCTGTCGGACGCCTCCCCGTGTTTTATTGCGATAAAAATCCCTATTCCGATCCGCTCTCTCGTTCCATCTGCAGCGGCGGCAAACCGTCATATTTTTGATGCATACGTGTATTCAATGAAACACAGAAAATCTGTTACATGCCTTGTTTATTCTCTCCCTTTCGACAAATCCTACTCTTGACAAAGCCGTTCTCATGTGTTATAATGTTTACATAATCGTAATTATGCTAATCTAAATTATATTGAGGTGGATCATGTTTATCGGCAGAACGCAAGAGCTGCAATTTCTGAACGAGCATTATATGTCCGAAAAAGCTGAATTCATTGTCTTGTATTCGCGTTATTAGCTGATCTATTTGTAGCTTTGTTAGTTCGTCTATGTGTATATTCGCTCTTATTGAGAGACTTTCCTTCTTTAATTTTCAATAAAATGCCTGGATTATTTTCGCAATAGGCATACAGATTGAGACCGTTGATGGTTTCCGGTTCAAGATAGTTCAGGTTGTCCGGCGAGATGAATCTGCCCGTTTCGGGATCGTAGTAGCGGCTGTTCAGGTAGTAGAGGCCGGTTTCCGTATCATAATAATACCCGCGATACCGGAAGGGATTGATCGAAAGAAGTTCGGAGCCGCCCTGCGAAAGAAGATTCCCCCATGCGTCGTACTCGTACTCGCCGAGCAGGTTCCCGCAGCGATCGTAGATCGCAAGGATATCTCCCTGCAGGTTCTTGCGGTAGTAATACTTCTGCCCGTTATACTCAAATCCCGCAACACCCGAATCATCGTAGTAATAATGGATAACCGTGCTTCCGCGCTTTTCGGCAAGAATTTGACTGCCTTTGACAAAGTACTCCGTCGCGTCCTTCGTCTGTCGGATGCCCTCATCGTTATACGAGAACGTCGTACTGCCGAACCGCGTCAGGTTCCCGTAGCTCCATGTGAGCGAACTCCCGCGGTAGGTCGTGGGATAGCCTGCATCGTCGTAGGTAATGCTTTCCCCGTCATACGA
>CALVWN010000045.1 GCA_944367415.1 uncultured Clostridia bacterium
GAACCGATCGCTCTAACCAACTAAGCTACATCGCCATATGGTTGCGGGGGCAAGATTCGAACTTGCGACCTTCGGGTTATGAGCCCGACGAGCTACCTGGCTGCTCCACCCCGCGATGCAGGTATTCGCCTAACACGAATAGCCTATTTATTGTAACGGATGAAGCCTTGTTTGTCAATCGTTTTTGAGAAAAAAAGAAAATTTTTTTTGTGCATTCGGCAATCTTTTTCATTCGCCTTGCTTTTATGCCGTCGATGTGGTATGATAATAAGGAAGCCCGCGTCCCGCGCCCCTGCGGCGCTGCGGCAGTCTGCGGGCGAATTTTTTCTTTTTGCGATCATGATGCAACTGTTCGATCTCAAACCCTATTCAGGCCGCTGCGTATGCGTCGCCGTCTCGGGCGGGCGCGATTCCGTCGCGCTGCTGCACTATTTCCGGGAGAACGCCGCGGCTTACGCGATCACTCTGCGTGCGCTCACCTGCGATCACGGCCTGCGCGGAGCGGATTCGCGTGCCGACGCGGCGTTTGTCGGGCGCCTGTGCGAGCGCTGGAAGATCCCGCTGCGCGTCTTTCGCGCCGACGTCGCGCAGCTGGCGGAGCAGGCGGGGGAGGGCATCGAGGAGGCGGCGCGCAACTGGCGCTGCGCCTGTTTTCGGGAGGCGCTTGCGGAGGGCGCGGACGTGGTCGTGACGGCGCATCATCTCGACGACTATGCCGAGACCGTACTCTTTCGCCTGGCGCGGGGCACGTCGCTCGCGGGGCTGAATGCCTTTCCCGACCGCCCCGGGATCGCCCGCCCGCTCCTGCACGTTCCGCGCGCCGTCATCGACCGTTATATCTCCGAACACGCGCTTCCCTATACGGAGGACGCGACCAATGCCGACGAACGCTTTACGCGCAACCGTCTGCGTCATACCGTGCTTCCCGCGCTGGAGGAGGCGGTGCCGAAGGCGGCGGAGCATCTCGTCCGGTTTGCGGAACGCGCCGCGGAGGACGACGCGTACCTCACGTCGCTCGCGCTGGCGCAGACAGAGGAGAAAGAGGGCGCCGTGCGCGTGCCGCTCTCCCTGCCCGATCCGCTCTTTTCGCGCGCTTGTCTTGCGGCGATGAAGCGCTTCGGCGTCGAAAAAGACTATACGAGCGCGAACTTTTCCGAGTTTTTCAAGCTTCGGCAGCTCGCGAGCGGGCAGCGCGTTTCGCTCAAGCGCGGACTGTGCGCGGCGCGCGAGGGCGATGATGCCGTGATCTATCCCCGCATCCCCCGTTTTGAAGGGGAGGTGCCCTTTGCCGTCGGCAAGGTGACGACGTGCGCCTTCACGCTGGAAGCGGGCGAGGGGGAGCATCCCGACGCGCTCCGCGTCGACCTCGACGCCTTTCCGCCCGGCTGCGTCGTGCGCACGCGCAGGGAGGGGGATGTGTTCACGCCCTACCGCGGCACGCAGCGCACGCTCAAAAAATTTCTGACGGACAGAAAGATCCCCGCGCGGGTGAGCCGTTCGCTCCCTCTTATCGCCTGCGGGAAGGTCGTCTATGCCGTCTGCGGCGCGGAGATCTCCGACGCCGTCCGGATCACGAAGCATACCGTGCGGCGCGGGTACCTGTTTACCCCCATGCGTACGCCGGATCATGTATACAAAGGAGATTTCACCATGCATCCAGATTGTCAACGTATCCTCCTTTCGGAGGACGTCATCGCCGCCAAGGTCAAGGAGGCGGGCAAGTGGCTGACGGAAAAATTCCGCGGCAGACATCCCGTTGCCGTGTGCAACCTCAAGGGAAGTTCGATGTTCTTCTGCGACCTCGTGCGGGCGACGGAAGTCGACCTGGAGCTTGACTTTATGGCGGTCAGCTCGTACGGCTCGGAGACCGTTTCGGCGGGGCGGCCCAAGATCACCCGCCATCTGTTCTCCTCGGTGGAGGGCAAGGACGTCATCCTCGTCGAAGACATCGTCGACACGGGCCGAACGCTCATCACGCTGCGCAACTTTTTCAAGGATCGCGGCGCGAAGTCGGTGACGGTGGTGGCGCTGCTCGACAAGCCCTCCCGCCGCATCGTGGAATCGCACGCCGACTACACCTGTTTCGAGGTGGGGGATTACTTCATCGTGGGATACGGGTTGGACTATGCGGAAAAATACCGCAACCTGCCCTACATCGCCGTGCTCAAGGAGAGCGTGTACGAGAAGTGACGCGCGGGGACGCTTTCCGCAGGGGAAGCGTTTCTTTCTTTTCTTGACAAGGGCGCGAGGGAGAATTATAATAGGGATATGAAATACACGGAACTTACGGTACATACGACGAGCGAGGCGAGCGAACTGGTCGCCGACGTCATGTGGCAGTATACGGAGGGCGGCGTCGCGGTGAGCGACGCAAAGGACGTCGTGGCGCTCCTGCGGGGCGACACGGGCGTCTATTGGGACTATATCGACGAGGAATTGCAGACGCCCCGCGCGGACGTGCTCGTCAAGTGTTTTCTGCTGCCCGAACGGGCGGACGCGGCGATCTCCGACATCCGCGCGCAGCTGCTTGCGATGAAGGAGCGCGGCGGGCTGGATTTCGGCACGCTCGAGGAGACCCGCCGCACGATCGACGGGGATGACTGGATCGACGTGTGGAAGAAGCACTTCCGCCCGCTGCACATCGGGGAGCGCGTCGTCATCGTTCCCGCGTGGATCGACTATACGCCCGCGGCGGGGGAGATCATTGTCACGCTCGACTCCAACATGGCGTTCGGCACGGGGGAGCATGAGACGACCTCCATGTGCCTCGAAGCGCTCCAGAAGGTCATGAAGGCGGGGGACACCGTCATCGACGTGGGCTGCGGGAGCGGCATTTTAGGCATCGCCGCGGCGAAGATGGGGGCGCGCCTTTGCTATCTCACCGACATCGATCCCGTCGCCGTGGAGAGCGCAAGGCACAACGCGGAGAAGAACGGCGTTTCAGGCCGCTGCGTCGTCGCGCACTCCGATCTTCTGGAGGATGCTTCCGTGCAGGGGGACGTCGTGCTCGCCAACATTACGGCGGAGATCCTCACCCGCCTTGCGCCCGCCATGCCCGGAAATCTCAGGGCGGGCGGCACGCTCATTTTGAGCGGCATCATCGAGGACAGGCTTCCCCTCGTCAAAGAGGCGTACGCCGCGCAGGGGCTGACCCTTCTCGAAGAACACAAAAAGGGCGAGTGGTACGCGCTCGTCTATACGAGGTAAGCGATGGCACCCAAGCGCTTTTTCGTGGAGGAGATCGCCGACGAGGTGGTGCTCTCCGCGCAGGAATCCCGCCACGCGAAGAACGTGCTGCGCCTCTCGGAGGGGGATGAAGTCATCCTCTTCGACGGCAGCGGCAAGGAGTATTCCGCCGTCGTGACGCGGGCGGACAGGCAGGGCATCACCGCGCACGTCGTGCGGGAAAATGCCTCCGACCGCGAGCCGAAGACGGACGTCTTTCTGCTCGTCGGCGCGCTCAAGGGGGATAAGACGGAGCTTGTCGTGCAGAAGGCGACCGAGCTGGGCGTAACCCGCATCGGCGTCTTTTCCTCGCGCTTTTGTTCCGCCTATATGAACGAGAACAAGCTCGAACGTCTCCGCCGCGTCGCGCGCGAGGCGGCGAAGCAGTGCCTGCGCGCGAGCGTGCCGCAGGTGGAATATTTCGATACGCTCGAGGAGGCGCTCGCCGCGGGCAAGACGTATGACGCAAAGCTGTTCGCCTGCGAATTTCTGCCCGCCGACGGACGGGGGATCGCGGACACGGGCGGCTCCGTCGTAGCCGTGGTGGGCAGCGAGGGGGGCTTCTCCGAGGAGGAGTATGAACTCGCCGAGACGCTCGGCTATGCGGGCGTGTCGCTGGGCAGGCGCATCCTGCGCGCCGAGACGGCGGCGATCGCGCTCCTTGCCGTCATCATGTACGAGGCGGGGGAGCTGCGATGAAGGCGTGCATTTTCACGCTCGGCTGCAAGGTCAACGAGGCGGAGAGCGACTCGCTCATGGCGGGGCTGGAGGCGCGCGGCTGGGAGACCGCCTGCGTGCCCTGCGCCGCCGACCTCTATCTCATCAATACCTGTGCCGTCACGGCGGAGGCGGAGAAAAAGAGTCGCCAGGCGGTGGCGCGGCTGAGAAAGTTCAATCCGTCCGCGCCCGTGATCGTCTTCGGCTGCGCCTCCCGGCGCGATCCCGCCGCGTTCTCCGGTCGGGAGGGCGTCACCGTCGTCGCGGGGACGGGCAGAAAGGACAAGATCCTCGATCTGCTCGACGCGCACGGCGTCTTTTTAGAGCAGGACGCCGTCTTTTGCGAACTGCCCCCGCCCAAGCGCACCCACACGCGGCAGAACGTGCGCATCCAGGACGGGTGCGACCGCTTCTGTTCCTACTGCATCATCCCCTATCTGCGGGGACGTTCGCGCTCGCGGAGCATGGAGAGCGTGCAAAAAGAGGTGCGCGCCTGCACTGCCCGCGAGATCGTTCTGACGGGCATCGACATCACCTCCTATTCGGACGACGGGCACGATCTCGGCGATCTCCTGCTCGCGCTTGCCGACGTTCCCGCCCGCATCCGCCTCGGCTCGCTTGAAGAGGGCGTCGTCACGCGCGAATTTCTCGAAAAGATGCGGGCGGCGGGCAACGTGTGTCCGCACTTCCATCTCTCGCTGCAGAGCGGTTCGGACGCGGTGCTGCGGGCGATGAACAGGCGCTACACGCGGGCGGAGTATCTCGCCGCGTGCGCGCGCATCTATGAATTTTTCCCCGATGCCGCCATCACGACGGACATCATCGTCGGCTTCCCGACGGAGACGGAGGAGGACTTTGAAGAGAGCCTCTCCATCATAAAGGAGGCGGGGTTTGCCCGCGTGCACGCCTTTCCCTATTCCTCCCGTCCCGGCACCGTCGCGGCGAAGAAACCGCAGCTTCCGGAGAGCGTCCGGCGCGCACGCATGGAGCGCATGCTCGCCTGCGCGCAGGCGGCGGAGGAGTCCTATCTCGCCCGCTTTGCGGGCAGGCGGCTCACCGCCCTCTTCGAGGAGGACGGCGGCTATACCGAAAATTATATCCGCGTCTACAGCGATGCGGCAAAGGAGGGGGGCATGTACGAGGTCACCCTCAAAGAACGCGAAAAAGACGGCTTCCATGCCGAACTTTGCAAGGAGATATGACCATGGAAAACTGTGTATTCTGCAAGATCATGGCGGGGGAGATCCCCTCGTCGAAGGTGTACGAGGACGACGAGATCGTCATCTTCAAGGACATCGAGCCGAAGGCGAAGATCCACCTTCTGTGCGTCCCGCGCGAGCACTTCGCGCTCCTCTCGGAGGCGGATGAAAAGCGCGCCGCGCTGCTCGGGCGCACGCTGCAAAAGATCGGGCGCCTCGCGCCGCAGCTCGGGCTGGCGGACGGGTACCGTCTCGTCGTCAATCAGGGCGAGAATGCCGGGCAGACGGTGCATCATCTGCACATCCATATCCTCGGCGGGCAGAGCCTTCCGTGGGAATAAGGGTATAAACCGCGCGCCGGCGGTCAAAACTCCTTCCGCACATCGAGCGGGAGGAGTTTTTTGATGGGGAAATTTTTTGGAAAGGTGCGCGGCGCGGCGTGCGTCGCATCCGTCTTTGCGTGCGCGGCGTTCTGCTACGCGCTCACACGTCTGCCCGTCTTTGCGGGGGAGGGGTACGAGTATTCGGCGGGCGCCTCCTCCTCTGCCGCCATCGTGCGCACCGATGCGCCCTTTCTCTACAAACTCACCCATCCCGTTGCGGGGGAGAGCGCGCGCTTCGCGGGCGACGTCACGGCAGAGCTGCTCGCGCGCTACCGCGCCGAAGTGTGCTTTACCGAAGAGGTGTGCGGCACCGTCAATTATTACTGTCATTCGCCTCTTTTCGCGGGCGGGGTGACGATCGGCGGCAGACAGATCAATCTGCACCTCGCCTTCGACGGCGTGCAGACGGCGGCGGGCACGCCGCTCATCTTCGGCGGATTTTAGGGGGATGCGTATAAAATCACGGCAAACGGTCGATGATCTACATACCAAACGGAGGGGTATCATTATGAAAGAAGAAAAGACCAACAACACCGGAACAGGCGCAAAGCGCAAGACGCTCTACTATGCGCTGCTGCTCATCGGCATCCTGCTGCTCGCCGCGGCGACCGTGCTCACCGTGTACTTTACGACGCGCGACACGCAGGATCTCGCACAGAATCCGCCCGTCGACCAGCCCGACGAGACGCCCGACGAAACGCCGGATGAGACGCCCGACGAGACGCCCGACGAGCCGACGGGCGGCGAGATCGTCTACGTCTCTCCCGTCGCGGCGGACGGGTATTCCGTGGAACACGGCGCCGTCTACGCCAACACGGTCACGGGATTTTATTACCGCCACCAGGGCGTGGACTTTGCCGCGGCGGCGGGGGATGCGGTGTATGCCGTCGCGGACGGCACCGTGCTCGAGATCAGTCTCTCGCCCGAACTCGGCAATCTCATCACCGTTGACCACGGCGACGGGCTTGTGAGCGTGTATCGCTTCGTCGAACCCGCCGAAGGGCTGGAGGCGGGCGACAAGGTCATCCGCGGCGAGCAGATCGCCGCCGTCGCCGAGGCATACGGCTCGGAGGCGGGAGACGGCACCCATCTGCATTTCGAGATGCTGCTCGACGGCGAGCAGGCCGATCCCGCCGGCTATCTCGATCCCGTCTACTCGGAAAAGTGAGCAAAAGGAGCGCCTGAAAAAGCGCTCCTTTTTTGCAAAATTTGGCACACGTTCCGTTGATTTTCTTGAAAAAATGCCATATAATATGGGTATGGAGTTTTTTCGGAGGAGAAAGATATGTGGATGAATGAAAATGCAGGACTTCTCGTACTCATTCTCGGCGCGGCACTCATCGCGCTCACGATCGTCGTGCTGTGCATCGTCCTTTCGCTGCGCAACTGTTTCACCACGCAGCGGCTGAAATTTGCCGGGCTGTACGCGATGGACGTCAATACGCGGCAGGCGTATGCCGCGCTCACGGTGGGCAACCGCTCGGTCAGCGAGATCGTCATCAAGGAGATCGGCATCAAGAACGGTCGCGTCGCCTTCGATCTCACCCCGCTCTACCGCACCAAACACCGCATGGACGGCCGCGCCCGCATCGTCGTCGAGCCGCGCCATTCCGTCGATTTCACGCTCTCCGTGCAGGAGCTGTCCGGCGTGCTCGTGGAGGGCAGAAAGGGGGGCGCGAAGCTGCGCCTGTATGCGGTCGACCTCGTGGGCAATCTCTATCAGGGCAGGATCCGCGCGGTGGAAAAGCTGCTCGCCGATTCGCTCGCGGGCAAGGTGCCCGCGCCCGCTTCGCCCGCGCCGCAGCCGCAGCCTGCGCCGCAGCCCGCGCCCGTGCGCCCCGCTCCCCTCGAGGAGCCTGCGCCGGCGCCCGTTCCCATCCGGGAATTCGGCAAGGATACGGGAGCGCGCAAGCTGGTCGTGGGCCCGGTCGCCGCACCGGGCGAAGGCGATCCGGAAAGAAAGTGAGGACGGGGCGCCGCGGCAGTTGCCGCGGCGCCCGCTTTTTCCCGCAAATAGGTTGACGGGGGGAGGGAAATCGTGTATAATAACATCGCTGTTGCATACAGCATCGTCGGAACGTAATTGACCCAAAGGAGGAACTTGCATGGATGCTGAAGAACGGGAGAGCGGCATCACGTTCGGGGAACTCTGTCACCTGATCGGAAAAAGGATCTGGCTGGTTCTTGGGATCGCGGCGGCTGCCGCCGTCCTGTTTGCCGTGCTGTTCGCGCTCGTCTTTAACCCCATGACCACCTACTACAGCATGAGCTTCGAGCTTGTCTATCCCTCGAGTGCGGCGCGGCAGTATCCGGACGGCACGCCCTTTTCCTACCGCAATATCATCTCGCGCACCATGCTCGAAGCGGCGAAAAAGAAGGACGAACGCCTCTCGGGCGTCGACGTCGCCAGGATGATCGAGGAGGATCACATCTCCGTCTCCGCGCAGACGCAGGAGGACGACGAGACGGTGATCTATACCATCAACGTCAAGGGGAGCTATTTCCACGACGAGGAGACGGCGCAGCTCTTCATCCGCAGCGTTGCGGATGCCACGGTGGACGACATCATGGCGCGCGCCGCCGCCGTCTCCTATTCCATCAGCGAGGAGACCTTCAACGGCAACAACTTCGAGGCGCGCCTCGATCTGCTGTCCGAACTCTACGAGACGCTGCTCTCCGTCTATGACGGATGGATCTCCGCCTATTCGGCGGGCTACCAGGTGACGGTCGGCACCGCCCGCCCGCTCGCCGACTACCGCGCCGAAGTGTACGGCGTCTTCGTCGAGGGCGTGCGCGACTCGCTCGCGACCGAGTGCGAGAACGGGGGGTATTCCCTGCTCTACGGCGACGAGGAGGCGATCGTCGTCACCGAGGCGGTCGATGCCCGCGTCAGGCAGCTGTATGAGGAATACGTCCTCAATGAGAAGATCATGCAGGCGCTGCGCGAGCTGTCCTCGCAGGGAACGGTCGTGCTGTACGCGGCGTCCGAACAGGCGTCGGGGAAAGCGGAGGACACGGCGCCTTCCCAGCCCGCCGAGAGCGTCTCGCAGCTGCTCGCCCATTACACCGAGCGCAACGCCATCATCGCCAGCCAGCTCGGCAGCGCGGTGGACGGCGTGAGCGAGCCGGACGGCACGCTCACCGTGGCGCGCGCGACGGCGTTCGCCCAGCAGCTCGACGGCTATTTCACCAAGCTCAATGCGGCGGCGGAGACGCTCTCCGACGTCACGACGGCGATCTACCGCCAGAACACCTTTGCGGAATTCGTATCGCAGAATGCGGACAGCTCGGGGGACACCAGCGTCATCCTCGTCGCCGTCGCCGCGTTCGTGGTCGTCTTCCTCATCGCCGCCATCGCGGTCTGCGCCGTCTCCTATGCGGATCGCCGGAAGGCGCAGGAAGGGGCGTCCGTGCAGCCGCCTGCGGACAAAGAAGAATAACGATCCGCGCCCGCCGCACTTGCGGCGGGCGCGTTCGGATGGAGGGGATCATGCCTTATCGGCACCATATCGAGAGCGCGGCGCGCTGCCGCGACTATTTCGCGGGCAAAGAGGGGGTCATCGCCGTCATCTGGGGCGGCTCCACCGTCAAGGGGAACGAGCGCCCCGACTCTGACATCGACGCCATCGTCGTCGTCACCGAGGAGCGCTATGCGCAGCTCGCGCGCGAGAAGCGCACCGCCGAGGTGATCGCGGGGTATTGCACCTACGAGGGCGGCTACTTCGACGTCAAATACAAGACCAAGGCGCTCCTGCGGGAGGCGGCGGAGCGGGGCAGCGAACCCACCCGCAACGCTTATGTCAAGGCGCGCGTCCTCTGGTCGCGCGACGACGAGATCGCGCCGCTCATTGCGCGCATCGCCGCCTATCCCGAGCAGGACGCGGCGGCAAAGCTCGAGTGCTTCTGCGCCGACCTGCAGCTCAACCGCGGATATTTTCTCAAGGTCGTGCCGCCCGAAAACGTCTATATGCGCGCCCACCTCGCGCGCGAGATCGTGTACAGCGTCTATCGGCTCATCCTGCTCGAAAACAGGGTGCTCTTTCCCTGCAACCGCCGCCTTGAAGAGACGGTGCGCGCCTGCAAAAAGTGCCCCGAAAACATCGTGGAGCTGGGCAGCGCCTTCCTTCGCGACATCACCGAGGAGACGTGCGAGGCATTCGTGGGGGCGTTTTGGGAGCAGAGTTCTCTCCCGCTCTTTGACGACGTGTCCAAGAGCTGCGCCTGCTATGTGAAGTATTACGAGGACTGGTGGCGGGAGGAGCATCCGCCCCTGCCCGACGAATGGTGAGCTATGTCGCCCTCCGCTTCGCGGAGGATGCAAACATTGCGGACAGGGTGTACTGGTATCGCTGCGCCTTTCCCGTCAACGTGGGAGAGCAGGTGTTCGCGCCCGTCGGTTCGCACGACAGGATCCAGCGCGCGCAGGTGGAGCGCACTTCTGCCGCACCCCCGCAGGGGCTGTATTATCTCAAGAGCGTTGCCGCCAAATGCGGTGCATTCCGCAGGATGTGTGCGGACACGGTCGTCTTTGAGACGGGTGGGCTTTCCTACGACGCAAAGCATTTCACCCGCTTCGGGCGGGTGCTGTTCGGCGACTGCGCGGAACTCGTCGCGGGCGTCACGCCCGTCGGCGCGGACAGTGCGCGCAGAGCGCTCGCACGCCTTCCCGCCGAGGGCTGCGTGCTGCTCACGGGGCGGGAGGCGGCGCTCGCCGCCGCCGTGCTGATGCGGGCGGCGGGGGCAAAAGAGGCGGACGTGTGTGCGCGGCTTGCCGCCTGCGGGTGCAGCGCGGCAGGCGCTGCGGAGACGCTGTCGGAACTTTCCGGGGAGGAACGTGCCCGTCTTGCGGGCATTCTGCAATAGATGAAACACATTCTCATGATCGCAACGGGAGGCACCATCGCCTCCAAGGAGACGGAGGAGGGGCTTGCCCCCGCCCTCACGTCCGGGGAACTGCTCGACTGCGTGCCCGAGATCGCGCGCGTGTGCAGCGTGGACGCCGTGCAGCCCTTCAATCTGGACAGCACCAACGTCTATGCGAAGCACTGGCTGGAGATCGCGCGCATCGTCGAGGAAAACTACGCAGCGTATGACGGATTCGTCGTCACGCACGGCACCGACACGATGGCGTACACGGCGGCGGCGCTCTCCTATCTCATCCAGGGCAGCGCCAAGCCCATCGTGCTGACCGGCTCTCAGCGCTCCGCCTATTCGCGCGACACCGACGCGCGGCGCAACCTTGCGGATGCATTTCTCTTCTGCGCCGACGACAGGGCATACGGCGTGCGCATCGTCTTCGACGGCGAAGTCATCCTCGGCACGCGCGCCAAAAAGACGCGCACGCGCAGCTTCAACGCCTTCTCGAGCATCGACTTCCCCGCCGTCGCCGTCGTGCGCGAGGGGGTGCCCTTCTACTATCTCGAGGGGGAGAAACCGACGGGCGCGCCGAAATTCTATCACGCGCTCGACGAGAACGTCTTTGTCCTCAAGATGATCCCGGGGCTGAAGGCGGACGTCTTCGACTATCTGGACGGGCACTGCGACGGATTGGTCATCGAAAGTTTCGGCGCGGGCGGACTGCCCGACTATGAAAACGGGGCGTTTTTCGACCGCCTCGCGCACTTTCTTTCCCTCGGAAAGACGGCGGTGCTGACCACGCAGGTGGAGCGGGAGGGGAGCGCCCTCGACAAGTACGCCGTCGGAAGAAGGCTGCGCGCCTGCGGCAGGGTGCTGGAAGCGCGCTGCATGACGCTCGAAGCGACGGTGACCAAGCTCATGTGGCTGCTCGCCTTTTCCAAGGGCGAGGAGGCGGAGCGCGTCTTCAATACGCCCGTCGAACACGACATTTTCTGAAGATCCTGAAAAACACATCGTGCGCCCCGCGTCATCCGACGCGGGGCGCACGACGTCTGCGCATTTTTCGGCGGATTTTGTCAAATCGGTTGACTTTGCACGCGATCCCGGATATAATATATGAAAATTGCTGAAAGAAATTTAGCGAAACGAGAGGGAATTTATGAAGACAGTTTTGCGGGTCGTCGCGGCGGTTTGCTGCGTTGCGCTGGTGGGCGGCGCCGTCTGGCTGGGGTATGAGCCGCAGTCCGTCACCTTCGGTGCGGGCGACGGCGAGAACGCCGAAGTGACGACGCTCGAGGATTTTTACGACGTTCTGCGGACGGCGGAACGGGGCATGGCGGAGGACGAGAGCCTTGCGCCGGCGGGGCAGCCGCTGCAGCCCGCGGAGCAGCCCGCGGAAGAGGGGGCGGCGGAGGAACACGAGAGCCTGACGCTCACGCAGACCACCAACATCTACATCGACGAGGATTCCTGGATTTCCGAGGAGGACGTCACGTCCGACACCGAAGTCAACGTCTCCATGCGCAGGACGCTCTCCATCGCGATCACGCCCGAGGCGATGTTCTACCGCTCGGACGGACAGCTGATCAGCCGCAGCTACTCGCTCGTACGGACGACGTACCGGACGCAGGAGAGCGGAAGCTATACCGTCGAGCGGGAGCAGGAACGGCGCATCTTCTACGACTTCTCGATGGAGATCTACATCACGGCGGCGGGCAGCGTCTATCTCAAGGCAGACCGCTATGAGATGACCTATTACGACTACTACCGCTACGAGAACCCGCGGAACACGGAGGACAATACCGAGCGCGAGGAGAGCGATCTGCCCGACGAGATCGACGGGATCCGCAACCACATCGGCGAGTGGATCGACTGTTCCTCCATGCCGCAGCTCGCGGAGGCGTTCCTGCAGGTCAACAGCGTCAATATGCGCACGCTCTCCTCCTTCGGCGATCTGATCGAGGAGGCGCTCGCGGGCGGCGAGAACAATCCCTTCCGCCGGAACGGCAGCCGTTACGAGTACGATATGCAGGTGATGTTCGACGAGCTGTTCGGCGAAACGGAGGAATATGACTTCGACGGCGAGCTGTATCTCGACGTCTCCGCGCCCGAAAAACCCATGTTCGTCTACGAACTGGACGGCACCTACCGTGACCGGTACGCCTACGAGCGGGAGGAGTTTCTGTTTGAGAACATCGACAACACGGTGATCCGTCCGCTCGAAGAGATCGTCGGCACGGACGCGCGGGAGATCTTCCCCGAGGAGGCGTGACGATGGCGGACGAACGGGAATACGGACAGGCGGCGTCAGAAGATAACGCGGCGCAGCCGCAGGAGGCGCCGGAGACGCGGCCCGCCGTACGGGACGAGGAGAGGGAGCACCGCGCCGCGCGTTACCGCCTGCTTTCGGTCTGCTGCTTTCTCATGACGTGGACGACGGTCGTCGTCATGCTGCTGGGTGCCGTCGCGACCTACGACCGGGTGCTGACGCCGCTCACCGCCGTCGATTACACGATCGGGTTCGTGCTCATCCGGCGCGGGGAGATCTATCTCACGCTCGCAAGGACGTGCGTGGGCATCGCCTACATCGTCTTTCTTGTGCTGTTCGTCCGCGACGCGATCGCGGCGACGCGGCGGATGATCTGGTTTGTGTCCGGGAAGGACAGAAAGGTGTCGCCCGATACCGTCAGGGGGCTCACGTCCTCCATGCTTGACAGGACGGCATCGAATATGTCGCTGTTCTACGGATTCGCGGCGGCGGCGTGCGTCGCGCTGGACGCCTCCGTCACGGCGGCGATGATCGTCGCGCTCGCGGAAGGGGCGGTCTATCTGCTCGTGTGCGCCGCGCTCACCTGCTTCCCGTATGCCGTGCGCGGCGAGGAGGGCGCCGAGGAACGCGATCCCGCCGCCATGAGCCGCTTCCGCCTGTGCATGGTGCGGCAGGCGCTCATTCTCCTCGTGACGGGCGCGCTCGCGTACTTCCTCATCGGCCCCGCCCTCTATCAGCTCGCGTTCGGCGTGCAGGTGCTGTTCGGCGGGTACTTTACGGGATTCCCCGAATTCCTCAACACGATGTACGTCTCGGTCGGGCAGGCGATCCTGGACGGCGTCGCCATCGTGCTGTTTCTGGGCATGGTGCACGATCTCGTGCGGGCATACGACCCGGAGAAGGGGTACCGGAACGACACCGACTACAAGCTGCAGTGGGGGTGCACGCGCATCGTCATCGTGTTCGCGGTCGGCGCGGTGCTCTCCTGCCTGATCCCCTTCATCGGTTCGAGCAGAGATCTCCATCTGACGCTCCCGATCGTGCTGTCCTGGACGGAGGCGCTGCGCGGCTACCACATTCCGGTCATTCTGATCGCCTGCGGCGGGCTGATCGTCGCCCGTGCGCTGCACTCTTCCGCGAAAAAGGCATAGATGAGATCAAAAAAGACGGGACGCGCTCCCGTCTTTTTTGCCGCTCTCCCGCCGCCGGAAAGTCGTAAACGCATCGCCCGCGGCATACAATAATGGCATGGAATTTCTGCACGAGATCGCAAAGCGGCTGGGCGCGGACGCCTTCCGCATCCACTACACCGTCGTGGACGGGCGGGGCGCTTATTTCGAGAACGTCGTCCGCATTCTGTACTTCTCCGCGGGCGAGATCGTGCTGCGCGGCAGGGGCGGCAGCGTGCGCGTGACGGGGGAGGCACTGTCTTTGGGCAGGTATTTCGCGGGCGACCTCGAGGTGCGCGGCGACGTGCGCTGCGTCGCGCGGGAGGGCGGCGATGGGAAGCTGTGAGATCTTCGTCGAGGGGGTGGGCGCGGCGCGTATCGTGGAAAAGCTCGCGCAGGGCGGCGTTCCCGTGCGGGCGGCGTTCGCCGAAAAAAGGGGCGTTCTCGTCCGCGTGGACGTCAAACACCGCGAAAAAGTTTTTGCAATTTTGCGCGGTTCGTGTTATAATGGAAAAAAAGTGCGGTTTTTGGGCGCGTCGCGCGCCCTGCGCCGTCTGAAAGGGCGCCCGGGACTGATCGGGGCGGCACTGATTTTCCTGCTCGCCGTGCCCTTCTTCCAGAGCCGCGTGCTGCGCATCGAAGTGACGGGCAGCGGCGCATACTACGAGCAGGAGATCGTGCGCCTGCTCGCGCGCGAGGGAACGCACGTGCTCTCCGCGCCGCCCGCCGACCGCGCCCGCATCACGGCGGAGATCCTCGCCTTTCCCCGCGTGAGCTTTTGCACGCTCTCGCACGAGGGCGGCGTGCTCACCGTGCAGGTGGAAGTCTCCGACGAGGCGGCAATGCTTGCGGGCGGGTGTCTGATCGCCCCTGCGGCGGGCGTCGTGCAGTCGCTCACCGTGCTTGCGGGAACGGCACGCGCTGCGGTCGGCGACTTCGTCGAGGCGGGGGGGGTGCTTGTCGAGAACGTCGCCGATGCGGGCGAGACGTCCCTTCCCGCCACCGTCATCGCCGCGGCGTCGCTGCGATGCACGGCGGACGCGCAGTATGCGGGCAGCCGCGAGGAGGCGCTCGCGCAGGCATATCTCGAATACGGCCCCCTCGAGGGGATGAAAATACAAAAGACCGGGACGGCATGGCACATCACGGGGGAATACACCGTGCGCGCCGCGCTCAATCTCGGTTGAGGAGGATGTTTACGGATAAGACGGTCACGGTGGACGCGGGCAGTCTGGACAGGCTCCGGACGGTCATCGGCGTCCTGGACGAAAATCTCATGACCATCGCGCGCGAGCTGTCGCTCTCCACGCGCATCGACGGCACCAGGATCGTTCTGACGGGCGAAGAGGCGGACGTGGGCGGCACGGTGGTCGCCAATCTGCTCGCCGTCGCCGACGCGGGCGAGAACATCGACAAGAGCGCCCTTTTATACTGCATTTCCCTCGCAAGGGAAGGGGGCACGGGCGACATCGGCGCGGTACTCAAGGACGTCGTCGCGGTCACGTCGCGCGGCAAGCCCGTCAAGTGCAAGACGGTGGGGCAGCAGAACTACGTCGCCGCCATGCGCAAAAATACCATCACCTTCGGCACAGGCCCCGCGGGAACGGGCAAGACCTATCTCGCCGTCAGCTTCGCGGTCGCCTGCTACAAGGCGAAGCAGGTGGAAAAGATCATCCTCACCCGGCCCGCCGTCGAGGCGGGGGAGAAGCTCGGCTTCCTTCCGGGCGATCTGCAGACCAAGGTGGATCCCTACCTTCGTCCGCTCTACGATGCCCTGCAGGAGCTGTTCGGGTTGGAGACGTACGCAAAACTCATGGAGAAGGGCGTCATCGAGGTCGCGCCCCTCGCCTATATGCGCGGCAGGACGCTCTCGAACGCCTTCGTCATTCTGGACGAGGCGCAGAACGCGACGCGCGAACAGATGAAGATGTTCCTCACCCGCCTCGGCGAGGGGAGCAAGATGGTCGTCACGGGCGATCTGACGCAGACCGATCTTCCGGACGGCAAGACGTCGGGACTTGCCCATGCGGTGAGCGTCCTCAAAGGCGTGGAGGACATTGCGATCGCGGCGCTCACCGAGCGCGACGTCGTGCGTCATCCGCTCGTCTCGCGCATCGTGCGCGCCTATGAGCGCGAGGAACAGCGCAAACGCAAAGGAGAAAAACGATGAAGAGCGACGTGATCGCCCGTTCCACGAGGGGCGAAGAGAGCGGAGTGCGCAACTCCCGTCTCGTGGGGAGCGCGTTCGTCCTTGCGGCGTGCTATGTCTTTTTGTGCCTGGTCATCTTCCTCATGATCGTCATCAACGATCCCTCGGGGTGGATCGCATTCTTCCGCGAAAAGTATGCGGGCATCCTCACGCTCGCCGTCTGCGCGCTGCTGCTGTGCTTCATCATCTACTATTACTACTACTTCGAAGACCGCGCCTTTCTCGCCAAGGCGAGCAATGTGCTGCTCATCTTTTCGCTCGTGACGGTGTGCGTCATTTTAAGCTACGTCTTCGGCAAGTACGTCAACATCTACGCCCGTCCCTGCGCGCTCCTGGCGCTGCTGTGCGTGTTTCTCTTCAACCGCAGACAGGCGATCATGCTCAACTTTATCTTCTCCATCCTCATGTTCGTCATCGACACCTACACCAACAACTTCTCCGCGGACGGAGCGACCGTGCAGGTGTATGACTCCCTCATGCTCAATTTCGTGTGCGGGACGTTCGCCATCTTTGCGGCGGGCGGCAACAAGACGCGCGGCGGGCTGCTGCTCACGGGCTGCGTCGTCGCCGTTCCCACCGTCGTCATTGTCACCCTCCTGCAGGTGACCTATCTCTACAATGACTGGATCGCCTTCGTCGCGTCCATCGGGTACTCCATCTGCGGGTGCATCGTCTCGGCGATCCTCGCACTTGCGGGGCTGCCCGTCTTCGAGACGGCGTTCAACCGCCTCACCGTGTTCCGCCTGCGCGAACTCACCTCCACCAACGCGCCCCTTCTCGTGCGTCTCAAACAGGAGGCGCCCGGAACCTTCAATCACTCCCTCGTCGTCGCCCAGCTCGCCGAGTCGTGCGCCGTCGCCATCGGGGAGAACGCGGAGCTTGCGCGCGCCGCGGCGTACTATCACGACGTGGGGAAATTAAAGCAGCCCGACTGCTTCACGGAGAACCAGACGGGGTATAACGTGCATGACGAACTCATGCCCGAGCTGTCCGCCGACATCATCCGTTCGCACGCGAAGGACGGCTACGAACTGCTCACGGCGGCGCACTTCCCCAAGATCATTGCGGACGTCGCGCGCGAGCACCACGGCACGCTGCCCATCAAGTATTTCTACGACAAGGCGATGAAACTCTCGGGCGGCGACGCCGATATCAAGGATTATTCCTATCTGGGGCCGACGCCCCGCTCGCGCATCGCCGCGATCGTCATGATCGCTGACGCGTCGGAGGCGGCGACGCGCGCGCTCTCCGACCGTTCTCCCGAGAACGTGGAGCGCACCGTGCGTTCCATCATCGAGGAGCGCATGGATCTCGACCAGTTCGCCGACTGCGACATCACCATCCGCGACCTCTCGACCATCCGCAGAACGCTCGTCGAGACGCTCTCGGGGGTGCATCATCACCGCGTCGAATATCCCGCCATCCGCTTCAACCGCGAGAAAAAGGCGGTCAAGGATACCCCGGAGGAGAAATCATGAACATCGTCTTTGATTCCGACCTGCCCGAAGAGGGACTTTCCCGTCTCGCGGAGGCGATGGACGGGCTGTGGGAGGGGGACGACCTCTCCGCCGAGATCCTGCTCGTCTCCGAGGAGGAGATCCGCGCCCTCAACGCGCGCGAGCGCGGGGTGGATCGCGTCACCGACGTGTTGAGCTTCCCCGCGATGGAGGACATCAAGGGCGCGCCCATCCTCGCCGATGAACACGGAGAGGAGCTGGATGAAAACGGCAACGTCTTTTTGGGCAGCGTCGTCATCTGCGAGCAGCGGGCGCGCGAGCAGGCGCGCGAGTACGGTCACTCCTTCGAGCGCGAGCTGTGGTATCTCGCCGTGCACGGGCTGCTGCACTGTCTCGGCTACGATCACGAGACGGAGGAGGAAAAGCGCGAAATGCGCGAAAAAGAGGAATACGTCATGGGAAAACTCGATCTTCGGAGGGGAGAATGAGAAGCGGAACGGTCGCCGTCATCGGCAGAGCAAATGCAGGCAAATCCACCCTCATCAACGTGCTCGTGGGCGAAAAAGTCGCCATCGTCTCCCCCAAACCGCAGACCACGCGCGACCGCATCCTCGGCGTTCTCACGCGCGAGGCGTACCAGATCGCCTTCGTCGACACGCCCGGCATCTATAAGAGTCGCAACGTCCTCACCGAGGATATGATGAAGACGACGGAGACGACGTCGCGCGACGTCGACGCCATCCTGTATGTGCTTGACGGGCACGCGGGCGTACGCGAGGAGGATGCGCAGCTCATCCGAAAGTACGCTTCTCTCGGCGTACCGCTCCTCGTCGCGCTCACCAAGACGGACATCATGCCCGCGGAGAACCTCCCCGCGGAGGTGAAGTTCCTCGCGGACGCGGGCGTGGAGGCGGACATCTACCCCGTCTCGGCGCGCAGGGGCAGGGGACTGAAAAAGCTGGAGGAGGGCATCGCCGCAATGCTGCCCGAGGGGGACAAGCTCTTCCCCGATGACGTGGTCTCCGACCGCAGCGAAAAATTCATGATCGCCGAGCTGATGCGCGAGAAGATCCTCCTGAAATACGACGAGGAGATCCCGCACGGCGTCGCCGTCGTCGTGCATACTTTCAAGCGGCGCGAGAACGGCACCTATGAGATCGGACTGGACATCATCTGCGAGAAGCAGGCGCACAAGGCGATCCTCATCGGAAAGCAGGGCAGAGCGCTCAAAGAGACGGCATCCTTCGCGCGGCAGGACATGGAAAAGTTCCTCGGGGCGAAGGTGTTCCTCACGACCTACGTCAAAGTGCGCGAGGACTGGCGGGACAGCGAACGGCTCATCAAGGAGTTCGGGTACGGAGAAGACTGACGGCTCGCGGATTTTCTCGCGCAAAGGCGCGACAAAATCCTGCGAATGGAGGGAAAACGCCGCCGCGCACGCGCTTCGCGCTGACTGCGGCTCGTTTTCCCTCTTGACGCGAATTTCAGGGCTTACAATTTTAACTCGCGTCAATTCACCCTTTCCCCATAAGCAAAAGTATTTGCAAATTGAGTCCCGCAGCGCAGGGGAACCCTGCTCGCGTCATTATTTAACTCGCAAAAAGATTTGCGCAGCAAAGATTTTTGCGAAAGAGGAGCGGCAGGCGGGAAAAGCGCGGAACAAGGCTTGCCGCGTTCCGCGAAAACTGCGCCTTGCCGCGACGAGGAGAGGGAGCCCTTCTTCCCTTGCCGCGACGAGGGGAGGGAGCCTTCTTGACCGCCTTGCCGCGACGAGCCGCGACGAGCCGCGGCGCGGCGGCATAGATCGGCGGGCGGCGGCGCATACTGCGCCCGAGGGGGTGTCTATGCGGGAAAAAGACGCGGCAGAGCTTGCGTGGGAGATGTTCGAGCGTACGGGGAATTTTACCTACTATATGCTGTACAAACGGCTCACGTTTGAAGGCAAAGGATGACCGATCATGGAATTTAAGACGGACGCGCTCCTTCTGCGGGCGGTCGATTACGGAGAATATGACAAGATCGTCACCCTTCTGACGGCAGACCGCGGCAAGATCGCGGCTGCCATGAAGGGCGTAAAAAAGGCGGGGGCGAAACTGCGGTTTGCCGCCCAGCCTTTTTGTTTTGCGGAATACGTCTTTGCCGCCCGCGGTTCGAGAAACACCGTGACGTCTGCGTCATTATACGACGGATTCTTTCCGCTCGGCGAGGATGTGACGCGCCTGTATGCCGCCGCGGTCGTCGCGGATGTCTGCGACAAAGTGGCGCTCGAGGGGATGCAGACGGGCGAGCTGCTCGTCTCCGCCGTCTCCGCGCTCGAGGGGATCTGCGCGGACGAACCGCTCGCGCTCGTCCGGTTTTTGCTCGCGGCGCTCGCCTTTGCGGGCTATCCCGTCGAGGCGGACAGATGTCCCGCCTGCGGAAAGCGGCCTTCGGGCAGGATGCGCTTTTCCTTTTCGGACGGCGCCTTTTTTTGCAGCGACTGCCTCCCCGACGCCGTTCCCGCAAGCGAAAGTACCTACCGCGCCGTCCGCGCCGCCCTCGGCGAGGGGGAGGCGACGGAGGACGGCATCGTGCGCGCCCTGCGCCTTTTGGGGGCATACTTCGCGCGGCAGGTGGGCGCGGAGCCGGGAACGCTCGGAGATTATTTGCGGCTTTTGCGCTCGGACGGCCAAACAGCTTGACTTTTCGGACGAATATCTTTATACTTGTAACAATTTTATTTTACGCAAGATTTACCGGAGAGAACAGGGAGATGGGAAATTGCATTGACCGTGCGGACGCGCTCGTCCTCGCACACTATTACGCCCCCGACGTCGTGCAGGCGGCGGCCGACTTTGTGGGCGACAGCTTCGCGCTGGCGCAGCGCGCCGTCGCGAGCGACAAGCCCGTCATCGTCTTTTGCGGCGTTTCCTTCATGGGGGAGAGCGCAAAGATCCTCTGCCCCGAAAAGCAGGTGTACCTGCCCGCGCCCGACGCGCACTGCCCGATGGCGGATATGGCGACGGAGGAGGAGATCGCCGCGATGCGTGCCTCCGTGCCCGATCTCGCCGTCGTCGTCTATGTCAATTCTTCGGCGCGGCTCAAATCGCACGCCGACGTCGTCGTCACGAGCGCCAATGCCGTCAAGGTGGTCTCCCGCCTCAAAGAGAAGAACATCTACTTTATTCCCGACAAAAATCTCGGCGCGTTCGTCGCGGCGCAGCTGCCCGAAAAGAACTTTTATTTCGGACACGGGTGCTGCCCCATCCACAATGCGACGACGGCGGACGAGGCGCGTGCGGCGCTTGCCGCCCACCCCGGCGCACTGCTTTTGAGCCATGCCGAGTGCCCCGCGGCGGTGCGCGCCATGTCCGCGTTCGTCGGTTCGACGGCGGGCATGATCGCCTATGCCGAGGGGAGCGATGCGAAGGAATTTGTCATCGCCACCGAGGCGGGAACGCTCTACGAGCTCTCCCGCCGCTGCCCCGAGAAGAAGTTTTATCCCACGCGCACCGATTTTCTCTGCGCGGATATGAAAAAGATCACGCCCGAGGCGGTGGAGAACGTCTTTGCGGGGAACGGGATCCCCGTGGAGGTGGAGGCACCGGTCGCAGACCGCGCCCGCCGCGCGCTCAGACGAATGCTGGAGCTTGCACAATGAAGGAAGAATTTCGTGAGACACTTGTCATCGGCGCGGGGGCGGCGGGACTGAACTGCGCGCTGCACCTGCCCGAACACGCGGACGTGCTCGTCGTCTGCAAGGCGGGGCTGAAGGAGAGCGACTCCTTTCTCGCCCAGGGCGGCATCTGCGTGCTGCACGATCCCGACGACGCCGAGGGATACTTCGAGGACACCATGCGCGCGGGGCACTATGAGAACAATCCCGACACCGTGCGCTGCATGATCGAACACTCGCGGGAGACCATCGACGAACTCATCACGTTCGGCGTGCGCTTTGCCCGCGACGAGGCGGGGGATCTCGCCTACACGCGGGAGGGCGCGCATTCCCGTCCGCGCATCGTCTTTCACGCCGACTGCACGGGCAAGGAGATCACCTCGCATTTGCTGCGCGCCGCGCTCGGGCGCACCAATCTCGAATTCCGCCCGCGCACGACGATGGTCGATCTGCTCATGTCGGAGGACGGGAGCTGCCTCGGCGCGGTACTTCGCGACAACAAGACGAAGGAGCTCACCCTCGTCTACGCGGGCAATACCGTGCTCGCGACGGGCGGCGTGGGGGGACTGTTCGACCATTCCACCAACTTCCGCATCCTGACGGGGGACGGCGTGGGCGCCGCGCTCGCGCACGGCGTCGCCGCCGATCATCTCGACTATGTGCAGTTCCACCCGACCACTCTTTACACCAAGAGCAGGGGCAGGCGCTTTCTCATCTCCGAATCGGTGCGCGGCGAGGGCGCGCAGCTGCTCAACGCGGCGGGGGAGCGCTTCGTCGACGAACTGCTCCCGCGCGACGTCGTGACCGCCGCCATCCGCAGGGAGATGGCGAAGGAGGGGAGCGACCACGTCCGCCTCGATCTGAGAACGGTGCGCGGCGGAAGGGCGACGCTCGAGCGCCACTTCCCCGGCATCATGCGCCGCTGCAAAAAGGAGGGCTACGACGTGCTCGAGGAACCCATCCCCGTCGTGCCCGCCCAGCACTACTTCATGGGCGGCGTGAGAAGCGACCTTTCGGGCAGAACGACGGCGCCCCACCTCTATGCCGTCGGCGAGACGTGCTGCAACGGCGTGCACGGCAAGAACCGGCTCGCCTCCAACTCCCTTCTGGAGGCGCTCATCTTCGCCCGCCGCGCGGCGGCGGACATCGCCAAAGGGAACATCGCAACGGGAAAGACGACCTGGAATTATACGGGGCGGCAGCTCGCCGCCATGGAGCGCGCCCGCCGCGAACGGGTGCGGGAGGAGACCCATCATGAGAGCAAGTAATGTGACAATGACGTTATATTGGGACGAGACGATCAGGGCGGCGCTGCGGGAGGACATCCCGTGGGAGGACGTCTCGGCGAACGCCGTCGTGCCCGAGGATGCGCGCGGCACCGCCGACCTCATCGCGAAAGCGGACGGCGTCGTCGCGGGGCTGCCCGTCTTCTGCCGCACCTTCGAGCTGCTGGACAAAAGCGTGCAGTTTACGCTGTATACAGAAGAGGGCGCGCGCGTGAAGGCGGGGGACAAGCTGCTCACGCTTACGGGCAATATGCGCGCCATTCTCTCGGGCGAGCGCACGGCGCTCAACTTTCTGCAGCGCATGAGCGGCATCGCGACCTATACGCGCGCCATGGCGGATCTTCTCGCCGGAACGCAGACAAAGCTGCTCGACACGCGCAAGACCACCCCCCTTCTGCGCAGCTTTGAAAAGTACGCCGTCACGGTGGGGGGCGGGAACAACCACCGCTTCAACCTCTCGGACGGGGTGCTGTTAAAGGACAACCACATCGGCGCCGCGGGCGGCGTGCGGCAGGCGATCGAACGCGCCCGCGCCTATGCGCCCTTCGTGCGCAAGATCGAGATCGAAGTGGAGACGCTCGAACAGCTTGACGAGGCGCTCGATGCGGGCGCGGACATCGTCATGCTCGACAACATGAAGGGCGCCGCGCTCGAGGAGGCGGTGCGCCGCGCAAAGGGCAGGGCAAAGACGGAGGTCTCCGGCAACGTCACGCGGGAAAACCTTGCGCACTATGTCTCCCTCGGCGTGGATTATATCTCCTCCGGCGCGCTCACGCACAGCGCGCCCATCCTCGATCTCTCCTTGAAGCATCTCCGCGCGCTTTGAGTGCGCATCCTCCGCCGGGCGGGGCCGTATGGCCCCGTTTTTGTATATTTTTTGAAGAATTTCTTACACTGAAAGGGGGGAAAGGGAAAAAATTTCTGAAGGCAGCGCGCGGCTTTTTTCCGAATTTTTTCCCGAAACATATTGACAGTATCCACATTTTGTTGTAAAATCAAAATGCTATTTTTTAATGGCGAAAACTGTATATAGGGGGAGGAACACAAGACTTATGAGAAAATTAAAAGTAAGTTTACTGCTTTTATTTTCGATGGTATTGTCTCTGTGCCTGTTTGCCTGCGCGCCCGAAACGGAAACGCGGCAGATTGCCAGGGCATCGGTCATTTCCGCGAGTATCACGCTGACCGATACAGAGACTGCAGATGAAGCGACGAGACAGACGGCATTCGACAACGCCGTCCAAAATGTCAGGATCCGTATTTTCTTCACGGATGATTCGTCGCCGATGGAGGTTCTCGGCGACGGCCTCGAGTTCGACACTTCCGCCGTCTCCTGGGGCACGGTGGGCGTCTACTACGCGACCATCACGCCGAAGGCGACCGAGGAGTACACCAATGACAACAACGTCTCGCTCGTCGACGCGCTCGAAGTGCGCATCGACCACTCGTTCGGCGAACCCGACGAGAACGGCGAGGCTGTCTGCGCGTGCGGCGCGACCAAGACGGTGACCTCGCTTCCGAGCGGCTCTTACGAGACCCTCAAGATCGGCGGCTTCCACGGCGCTCCCACGAACGACACTTCCAAGGGCGATCTCAAGCAGATCAAGCCCTTCGGCACGACCGAGAGCGGCGACGTGGTCAACAGCTTCACGGCGGGCACCATCCGCAAGGGTTCCTCCATCGTCATCGAGGGCTCGGTGCAGTCCTCCGGCTCCGACAACGTCTGGTACTATCCCAACCTCGGCATCGCGCTGCGCGAGTACACGGAGGAATCGCCCTTCCTTTCTTCCTCCGACTATAACGGCGAGCAGGGCATGAGCGTCATCGTCCGTAACGACGGCTGGGTGCTGATGAACGGCATCGGGAACAGCCCCCGTCTTCTGGCGGCGCTTGCGGGCGGTCAGTCCGAGGCGGTCAACTACGGTTCGCACACGGGCGCAGGCAAGCCGACCGTGACGCTTCCCTTCGATTACGATCCCGCCAATATGCCCGCGGATACTTCCACCTGGGGCGACTGGGCGGTATATTCCTCCGGCACGAAGGCAACGTCGGGCGACTATTCGGAGACGCAGAACATCCGCATCACCTATTCTTTCCGTGCGGACAACGTGATCGAGATCACCAACGAGAACACCACCAAGAACGTCTCGCTCATCGCGCGCATCAAGGTGCCCGCGGCGTATGAGAATGTTTCCTTCGACACCGTGCTGCACGGCGAAAACGTGACCTACCGGCTCACGTCCGTCACGACCATCGAGCAGGAGAAGCTCGAGTCGGTCACGTTCAACGGATTTGACAGCGACGCCAAGGTCAACTATGTGGCGGGCGAGGCAATCAATCTTGCCGATTTCGACGGCCGTCTCCAGATCAAGTATGTGAACAACGACGTGCTCGTCGAGCCGGACAGCTTCGAGCTGCAGGCATTCCGCGGCGAGCTGGCAGAGGGCGCAACCGAGCCGGCAGAGGATGCGGCAGGCTGGACGACGCTCGATGAGAACACCGGACTGCTCGCGACGGATACGTTCTTCCGCATCGCGGTCACGGTGGGCAACACGACGGCATACGATCCCGTCAAGCTCGGCGACGAGGGATTCCTTCAGAAGATCGCGCCCAACAGCGTCTCCGACGTGTACGGCTATGCGATCGAGTACAACGGCGCCGTGTATGACAGCACCGCGTACGCAAGCATCGGCTTCGCGGCGGATGCGACCGCAGA
This sequence comes from uncultured Clostridia bacterium, assembly GCA_944367415.1. GTDB lineage: Bacteria > Bacillota > Clostridia > Christensenellales > Borkfalkiaceae > Gallimonas. The sequence continues at coordinate 25,143 of CALVWN010000045.1, forward strand.
CAACGTCGCCATCTCGCCCGTCGGCATCGCGACGCGCTCCGACGTCATCGAGGGCTGCGACGGCTATCTCGCGCTGCGCATCTACGGCAGCGGATTCGGGACGGCGCAGGCGGATGCAAACGCCATCATCGTTGCGCAGGCCGAAGACTATATCGACGTCATCGTCGGCGTGGGCGCGGCGGACAAAGTCACCATCACGGGCGCGCAGACGACGCCCATCGTCATCGACCTTGCAGGGGTGCAGCTGCCCGGCTACACGCTGAACAGCGCCGCCATCGCGGTCGAAGGTTACACGGGCGCGCTGACCACCATCCCCGTCAACACGGGTGCGGAAGTCACGCTCACCTATGCGATCGACGCGGATGCCGCGGAGGAGATCCTCTTCGGTACTTCTACGGTCACGAGAAACATGGGCACCGTTGCAGATTTTGTCGCGGGCGAGGTCGCAAGATTCGCATACGCCTATGACGCAACGTATGAGGACGGCGTCTTCACGCTGACGTTCACCGTTCCCGCTGCTCCCACGGCGGCAGAGGCGGTCACCATCTATATCAACGATCCCACGACGGGCGTCACGTCGTCCGAAGTGTTCTACTACGGCGCACCCGTTGCCGCAGAGGACAACGGCGACGTCATCACGCTCGACAACGGCTACTCCGCTTACATCACGGCGGACAGCTCGAACATCTACTACTACGTTCTCCTTGAGAAAGAGACGCTCACCGAGGCAGACATCAAGCTCGGCGACCTCTGGCTCAACGTCAACGGCGGCGCCATGGCGAACCTCGGCAACATCAACCTCGGCTTCACCTATGCAAACGGCGCGGTCGCCACGAGCAGCTCCTCCGTCGTCGGCGCTGCGGGCGTGTTCGGCACGACGGACGACGCCAATGACATCGACCACGGATTCCTCTTTGTCGGAAGGATCGCAGTCAGCGGCTTCGGCATTGCGACCGGTGCCGAGGAGTGGTACTTCCAGATCATGGCTGATCCCGCCGAGGATGCGCAGAGCGGCATCTACAAAGTGACGGTCGGCGAGAAGGTCGTAACGGTCACCGACGTGCCCGACAGCACGGAGGAACCTTCCGTTCTGGTGGAGGCGACCTGTACGACGGACGGCGTATTCGGCAACGCGATCCGCAACGCCGATGGCGACATCGTCTTCATTTATAACGCGACGATCATCCCCGGCGAGCACGTCTATGCAGAGGATGCCGAGTACAAAGGGATCGAAGGCTACACCTATTCGGAAGGCGAGTGCACGAGATGCGGCAAGGTCTACGGCTGGAAGGTGGAAGGCGTCGAAGTCGGCAAGACGGACAACTCCGTCGCATACGGCGTCACGAATGAGAAGAACGCGGCGTACAACCCCGGCGTCGGCGAACAGTACAGCGTTGTCTACAAGGGTCAGACCGTCGTGGCAAACGGCACCGCGACCTCCTCGCGTGCAGGCGTCTGGAGCGGCTTCACGGCACTCCTGTACAAGGCGGACATCTTCTTCGCCACGACCAACCTGCGTATCGACAACTATATGAACTATGCTGCCGGTCAGTCCGGTACGATCAACGAGTACGGGTTTGCCTTCACGAGCAGAGTCACGAGCACCGTCACCATCGACCAGGCGCAGGAAGCCATGAATGCTGCAGGCGGCGCGCCCGCTTCCATCGTCTGGGATTGGTCGGATGCCTCTCAGATCGTCGTCACGATGTCTGTCACCACGGTCTACGGCGACTATGTGTGCGAGTACACGTTCAAGCCTGCTTCGGGCGACGAGTTTGAAGAGAACTGGTACTCCATCGGCATTGCGCCCGACGGCGGCTCCTTCACGGGCACCATCACGGCATCGGGCAGCGAGGCGACCAATTTCAACATGGCAAAAGAGCATCGCGACCTTCCCATCGAGTATGATAAGGACGGCGCGTTCGAGATCGGTACGGAAGGCAACGGAACGGGTTGGAGCGCGAAAGAGCATACGCTTCCGATCAACAAGGGCGAAAAGCTCGTCATGAGCGGGCCTATGACGTCTGCCGGCGTCAGCCAGTGGCAGGCTCCCAGCGTCGGCATTTACAGTGGCGCCTCCGCCGTTGGTATGATGCGTCCGGACAATTACGTCCTGGAAAACAACTATGCCTCCATCAGCATTGCGGTCGCGGCACAGCCTTCCAGAACCGATTGGGAGCAGGTCAGCAAGATCCTTGCAAATTGTACGGCAACGTACACCATCGACTTCTCGGACGAGAGCAAGATCGTCGTGACCATGCAGTATGTCAGCGAGGAAGAGGGCACCTTTACGATGACCTACACCCTGACTTCCACGAGCGGGGCGCTGGCAGACAAGTATTCGATCGACTTCTCCTGCGACAACTGCTATGTGAACTTCGAGAACTTCGAGAGAATTGCGGCGCACGAGCACGTCTACAGCACGACGACCGACCGCTGCGAGATCTGCGACAATCTCAACCCCAACCACGGCAACGTGGAAGCGGGCGGACTTGCGCACAACTATGTGGACGGCGTCTGCACGATCTGCGGACAGCTTGATTCGGCACACGAGCACAGCTACAGCACGGAGCCCGGCGAAGGGTACGGCTACTGCGTCTGCGGAGAGCTCGATCCCAACCACGGAACGGATGCCGGTACGCCTCATATCGATACGGACGAGAACGGCATTTGCGACGCGTGCGATGAGCTGATGCCCGACCATGTGCACAGCTACAGCACGACGCCCGGCGAAGGGTACGGCTACTGCGTCTGCGGACAGTTCGATCCCAACCACGGAACGGATGCCGGTACGCCTCATATCGATGAGAACGAAGACGGTATTTGCGATGCTTGTGAAGCAGCAATGGCGGGTCATCAGCACGTTTATGTGAACTATATTTGCACTGCATGCAAGGCTGTGGACACCGCATCTTTGGATGCTCTTGCAACGACGTCTCATGCCGTAACGAACAACGATACGAGTGAGGATTGGTGGAACGGAAATACTGCCGACATTGCTACGGTATCGGGCGATTTCGTCGTCAAGATGACCTTTACCAATACCAAGGCAAATCCGGGAACTGTTCTCGAACTGCAGATCGGAGCGGATTATTTCGATTTCAATATTGCAGATTCTGCGGCAGGCTGGACAGCCGGGGATATGTGGGGAACCTTGGCCGGTACCGTGACCAATGCGAATTTCTATGAGGTCGGTACGAGACCTGCCGATGGTTCCTGGAACGGTGAATTTACCGTCTATCTTTGGAGAGACGGGGCGGAGTTCCACGTTTACTATACGTTTACCCCGGCGGGCGGAGACGCTGTAACGTATGCGGTTCTCTACACAAAGACGGATTTCAATACGGGCGAGGCAATTTATAGAGTTGTCGGCAACCCTGCGAATCAGACTTTCACGGTTGTGACCGGAACCATTCCCGATACGACCGCGGCCGGACAGGATGAGTAAAGCAACTTAATTTCAGCGAAAGCTGAAGGAACACAAAAGGCCTACCCACTCGGGTAGGCTTTTTGCTGCTCTCCGCCCCCTCGGGGAAAAACAGTTTTTCGTTGCCCCCCGCCTCCCTCGCCTTCCTCGCCTCTCTCGGAGAGGGAGGTGCCCCGTAGGGGCGGAAGGAGTTGCTATAATTTCCTCTTCTTGCCCTCCCTGTACAAGGGAGGGTGGCGCGCAGCGCCGGGAGGGTTGTTTGCTTTTGCGCCGCCGAGATGGGTGCCCCGTAAGGGCGGGAGGGTTGTTACTTGCGAAATAACGCCGAGTCGGAATATTTTACAACCCCTCCGCCTCGGGTTCCCTCGGCACCTCCCCTTACACAGGGGAGGCGGGGGATTTGCCTCCTTCAGTCACTTCGTGACGGCTCCTGGCAACTCCTTCAGGCGCTCCGCGCCAGCTCCCTCGGAGAGGGAGCCGTTCTTGTCCCATCGGTAGATAGGGGGCAGCGCCGTCAAAAAAAGTAAAATCTTCGCGAAATGCTCCGAAAATCGATTGACACCCTGCGGGGTTTGTGCTAAACTATGCTTACGCACCGAGAGGGGTGTAATTTTTTTGTATGGAGTTTTTGACCCATGGCTACCAAATCCACGAGAATGAAGATCACGTTCGAGTGCACGGAGTGCAAGAACCGTAACTACGACAGCTTCAAAAATAAGCGCAACGATCCCGACCGTCTCGAGCTGAAAAAGTATTGCCCTACCTGCAAGAAGCACACGGTTCACAAGGAATCCAAGTAAGCTCATACGCGCAGAGGGGAAATATCATGTCGAAAAAGGATAAAGATCTGCAGGAGAACGCAAAGGGCGACGTCAAGAAGAGCGACGTCAAGGCAGACGCGCCCCGCAAGGCGTCCAAGCAGGATAAAAACAAGAAGCCCAACATCTTCGTTCGCATGGGGCGCAAGATCAAGGAGACGTTCTCCGAGCTCAAGCGTGTGACCTGGCCGACCTTCGGCAAGGCGCTCAAGGCGACGGGGGTGGTGCTCGTCATCGTGCTCATCTTCACCGTCATCGTCACGGGCATCAACTACGGTCTTTCGGAACTGCTCGATCTCATGGTAAGCACGGGGGCTTGACATGGCAAACGTCGATACCGAACCGAAATGGTATATCCTTCACACATACTCGGGCTATGAGGCGATGGTGAAGGAGAGCCTGTTGCGGCTCATCGAAAACAACAACCTTCAGGACAGCATCGTCGACATCAAGATCCCGATGGAACAGACCATCGAGGAGCGTGCGAACGGCAAAAAGAAGGTTGTCGAACGCAAGCTGCTGCCCTGCTACGTCTTCATCAAGATGATCTATTCCAACCAGCTCTGGTATCTGGTGACGAATACGCGCGGCGTGACGGGGTTCTGCGGCCCGCAGGGGCGTCCGCAGCCCATGAAGGAGGACGAGATCCGCAAGATGCGTCTTGAGGAGTACGTCGTCAACGCCGATTTCAAGCCGGGCGACCGCGTCTCCATCGACAACGGGCCTCTGGAGGGCTTTATCGGCACCATCCGCGAGGTCAACGACGAGACGCAGCACGCCAAGGTGACCATCGTCATGTTCGGCAGGGAACAGGACGTCGAGGTCGAGTATGTGCAGATGCAGAAGATCTCGCCCGACGCGACCGAACTTCCCGCACCGGAAGAAAATTAAACGGTCATACCTCTCCGCAGGGCGGAGAGTGTGATATATCGTGGGAGAGGCGGTAAATCCATTTCACCTGCCGCCTTGCAAGTACCACAATCGGAGGAAGCAAATTATGGCAAAGAAAGTAACCGCGGTCGTCAAACTGCAGCTCCCCGCCGGAAAGGCGACGCCCGGCCCTCCCGTCGGTTCGACGCTCGGCCCGCACGGCATCAACATTCCTGGCTTTACCAAGGAGTTCAACGCCAAGACGGCAGGACAGGAGGGGCTGATCATCCCCGTCGTGATGACGATCTATCAGGATCGTTCCTTCACGTTCGTCTTAAAGACTCCGCCCGCACCCGTTCTCATCAAGAAGGCGCTGGGACTCGAGACGGCAAGCGCGACCCCCAACAAAGTCAAGGTGGGCAAGCTCACCAAGGCGCAGGTGGAGGAGATCGCCAAGACCAAGCTGCCCGATCTCAACTGCACGTCGCGCGAGAGCGCGATGAGCAGGATCAAGGGTACCGCCCGCAGCATGGGCATCACCGTCGAGGAGTGAGTGGGAGAGAGGTTTCTCGCTAAGACCACGGGAGGTAAAGAATGAAATACGGAAAAAAATACGCTGAAAGTCTCAAGGCATACGACAAGCAGCGCGCATACGACGCAGCCGAGGCGGTGGGCATCGTGCTCGGCAACGCCAAGGCAAAGTTCGATGAGACGGTGGAGCTTCACGTCCGCCTCGGCATCGATCCCCGTCAGGCAGACCAGCAGGTCAGAGGCGTGCTCGTCCTTCCCAACGGCACGGGCAAGACGAAGAAAGTCCTCGTCATCGCCAAGGGCGAAAAGGCGGACGCGGCGGCTGCCGCAGGCGCTGATTTCGTCGGCGCGGAGGAGATGATCCAGAAGATCCAGACGGAGAACTGGTTCGGTTTCGACGTCATGATCACGACGCCCGACATGATGGGTATGGTCGGCCGCATCGGTCGTATCCTCGGCCCCAAGGGCCTCATGCCCAACCCCAAGTCCGGCACGGTCACGCCCGACGTCGTCAAGGCAGTGCAGGAAGTCAAAGCAGGTAAGGTCGAGTACCGTCTCGACAAGACCGCTATCATCCACTGCCCCATCGGCAAGAAGAGCTTCGGGAACGAGAAGATCCTCGAGAACTTCAACGCGCTGATGGACGCGATCGTCCGCGCAAAGCCCGCCGCAGCCAAGGGTCAGTACGTCAAGAGCGTCACGCTCACTTCGACGATGGGCCCCGGCGTCAAGGTCAGCTACAACAAGGGTTGACCGAAAAAGGGGCGAAAAATCGCTTGACTTTTTTTCGCGCCCTGTGCTACAATACCAATATACCGCAGACAACGGGTGCTTTACCGCTCAATATCCCGTCGAGGTAGGAAATAATTCTTTGCGAATGTACTTCCGTACCCGTCTGCGGTGCGGAAGTTTTTTATTCGGCTCCCGGACGGGAGTTTACGGAGGTAACTATGTCGGCAAATTTTGAAGCCAAGAAAGCCGTCGTCGAAGAGATCAAGGCGAAGATCAACGAGAGCAAGTCCGTCGTCCTCGCGACGTACGACCGTCTCACCGTCGCCGAGGTCACCGCGCTCCGCGGCAAGTTCCGCGACGCCTCCTGCGAGTACAAGGTGTACAAGAACACCCTCGTCAGAAAGGCGTTCGAAGAGCTGGGCGTGACCGCATTCGACGCAGATCTCAACGGTACGACCGCTTTCGTGTTCTGCCCCGATGAGACGAGCGGATGCGCGATCATCGCAAAGGCAGTCAAGGAGACCCCCGCGCTCGCGGACAAGATCGTTCCCAAGAGCGCATACGTCGGCGGCGCCTATGTGGACGCCGAGGGCGTGAAGAAGCTCGCAGCCATCCCTTCGAGAGAGGTGCTGCTTGCCAAGATGGTCGGCTGCCTGCAGGCGCCCATCGCAAACCTTGCGTACGTCATGAACGCGATCGCAGGACAAAAATCTTAAAATTTTATCAAGGAGACAAACACAATGGACGTTCAGAAGTTTATCGAAGAAGTCAAGGCGATGACCGTTGTCGAGCTCAACGAGTTCGTCAAGGCGCTTGAGGAGGAGTTCGGCGTTTCCGCTGCCGCTCCCGTTGCCGTTGCCGGCGCTGCAGGCGCTGCAGAGGCCGCTCCCGCAGAGGAGGAGAAGACGGAGTTCAACATCGTCCTCAAGGATTTCGGCGCAAACAAGATCGCCGTCATCAAGGCAGTCCGCGAGTTCACGGGCCTCGGCCTTGCAGAGGCAAAGAAGGCTGTCGAGGGTCTCGGCGTGCTCAAGGAAGCTGTTCCGAAGGCAGACGCAGAGGCCGCTGTCGCCAAGCTCAAGGAAGCAGGCGCTACGGCAGTTCTCGAGTAAATTGAGATCGCAAAAATCCCGAGCCATCCGCTCGGGATTTTTATTTTGCGGCGAATGATACGATTCCGTGCAACTTTCTGCGAGAATACAACTCATGCAAATATAGCAGGACGCCGGAATTTCAGCGGCTGCATTCGGATGAAGTTACAAGCCGTAAATGGACGTACAATATGGAAATATGATCCGGGAAGCGGTTCCTGATCCGATTGTAAGAAGTTTTGCGCGGGGAGGGGGGTTATGGATCTCGGAACGGCGGCCGGGGGACGGCGCGTCCGTTCTGCTTCCGACGGGCGGCGGGAGGCGCAAAAATCATTCCGATGCCCCTGAAATGCGCCTCAAATCGGGGCGGAACACACAATTTTCATTCCGAAATAGCATAAACCACTTGACGGATTGGCTTTTTCAAGGTAAAATAAAGAGGAATCATTTGGAGTGTCATCTATGAAAAAGAAACTTTTGCGCCGCGCCTTTGCGGTCGGTACCACGGCTCTCATTGCGGTCGGCTCGATGGCAATGTTCGCAGGCTGCACGACGTCCAACAATCCCGAGATCACCATTACCTATACCTTCAACGGCGAAGATTACGAGGTGGACTATATCCTCTCGCGCATCGACGCGCCCAAGACCGTCCAGCACTTCATCGAGCTTGCCGATGCGGGCTTCTATGACGGGCTTGTCATCCACGACTATCAGTCGAACGCGCTCTATACGGGCGGCTATCGTCTGGAGACCACGGACGGGCAGAGCGAGCTGGTCGAGGTCGACTATCTCACCGAGGTCAAGGCGCTCGAGCAGGAGAAGGGCATCACCTTCACCCAATCCGTCTGGATGGACGAAGCGCGCACGCAGCCGCTCTATGCGGTGTACGGCGAGTTCTCCAAGAACGGCGTCGAGCAGGAGAACGGCAAGGAGCTTTCCGCGACGCAGGGCGCGCTCGTCATGTACTACACCGACAAGGGAACGGGCAGCGAGCAGGTCTGGGTGCAGCGCGCGGACGGCGGCACCGACAACGACGGCGAGGAGTACCAGGCGCTCAGCTATAAGTACAACAGCGCGACGTCGCTGTTCTATACCTTTACGGGCGAGAACATCACGAGCAGCGATTCCTATTGCGTGTTCGGCATGGCGTCCGACTATGCGGGGCAGATGACGGACGGATTGCTCGCGGCGATCAACGACTATATCGACACGCTCGACGAGGACGCGTCTTTCACGACGTCGCTTACCAATCAGAAGCTCAACACCTACGATCCTTTCCGCTCGGTGCAGACGGCGGGGCTCACGGCGGATTTCCTGACGCCCATTGATATGCCCATCATCGTCAAATCGGTCGTCGTCAACAAATATTAAACTTCATCCCGCGCATCTGCGCGGGATTTTTTCAGGGCGGCGCGCCCCTCTTGCGAGGGGCGCGCCGCCCTTTTGCAATATGACGTTCACATGGGCGCGAGGTTGCTCACCTTTCCGTCCTCAAGGGTGACGGCAAAGTCGCGCACGTCAAAGATGCGCGGCCTGCGCGCATAGACAAGCCCGACCGTTCCGCGGTCGATGGGGGCGACCGCGCAGAATGAGCCGAGATATTCGCGCAGGAGCGCCGCCTTGTCCGCAAGTGCGGGAGCGAGATAGGGGCGGGGATCAAGCCCCTCCAGCACGCTCTCGAGCAGCGCTGCGGCGACGGTCGCCTCGCGCGGCGGCTCCGAGGAGAGCAGCTCGCTCTGCACGAGTTTTCCCTCCTCATAGCGGCAGCGCATCCGGTGGGAGAGCGCGTCGCAGAGGGGCACTTCCGCGGTGACGTGTCTGCCTCGTTCGAGCACGCGCCCGTCCGAGAGGACGTCGAGCGTGCCCTCGCGGCCGATGAGCGCGAACATTTCCTCGCCCTCCAGGAGCAGATGCTCACCCGCCGGAAAGAGGCGGCAGCACTCAAATGCGAAGGGCAGGGGGATGCACGTCATGCGCCGCCCGTGTTCGTCGCAGAGAAAGACGCGCCCCTGCACGCACAGCGTCAGCAGGCGTTCGCCCAGCCGCCGCTGCCACAGGACGCGCAGGGCGGGGTCGGCGCGGACAAAGTCTTTCAGATGCACGGCGACCGTGCCGCGGCGGAAGTACAGTTCGATCCCCTCGGGCGGCTCGAAGAGGAAGGCTTCGTCAAAGCGGAAGCGCACGGGAACGCAGCGCGCCGCCTTGAATTCGCAGAACGCGCCATCCATCGGGGAAAGCTCCGCCGTGCGTTCAAAGCCGTCCACCGGGCCGAGGTGGATGCCGTTGACGAAGAAGGCGCACGGCAGGTCGGAGAAAAAATACACTCGCATCTCTCATTGGTATGTATAAAGCGGGAGAATTATGTCAACAATTTTGCTCGGATCGGGCAGGCGGCGCCCGCGCCCTTCCCCCTGCGGCGCGGGCGGTCTTCCCGGAAAGGAGAGACAGCATGAACAAGATCAACGGCTATACGGAAGAAGAGGCGGCGGGGCTGATCGAATACATCTACAGCGGCAAGAACGCGGGCAAGACGCTCTCCTATCTCTTTGAGACGTACGGAAAGGCGCATAACCGCGCCAAGGGCAGCGTGCGCAACTACTACTATGCCTTTCTGAAGAGCCGCGGCGACGCGCGCGTGCAGCGCATCCTCGAGGGGAAGAACCTCACCGCGGGCGAGATCAGGCCGTTCACCGAGGAGGAGACGGATGAGATGCTCAAAAAGGTGCTCACGGAAAAGAGCAAGGGGATGTCGGTGCGCAGGGCGATCCGCAATGTCTCGGCGGGCGACGAGAAGCTCATGCTGCGGATGCAGAACAAGTACCGCAATCTTCTGAAGAAACAGCCCGAGCGGGTGCGCCGCGCGGCGGAGGAAGCGGGCGTCGTCGAGGAAAAGAGCTTTTTGCAGCGCCGTCTGGAGCGCGAGATCGACGCGCTCTACGAGCGCATCGCCGCCGACCTCAAGGAGGAGAACGCCCGCCTGCGCGCCGAATTGGAAAAATTACGCAACGGCGGGGGAGCATAACGTCCTGTGACTTTCACAAACTGACGGTGCGGGATCACCGCGGGAGGAAGTTATGGAAAAGATGTTTTGTCTCGGGCTTGTGCTCGGCATGGTCGGCGGTGCGCTCATCGTTGCCAACAGCTACAAGGCGCGCTCGCTCGTCAAAAAGAGCCAGGCGGAGCTTTTGGAAAAGGTGGATGAAATGATGGATGAACGCCTTCGGGAGACCGACAAGGGCGCTTCCGACAAGAAGACAAAGTAACGGGAGATCGGCGCTTCATGCGCCGATTTTTCGTTGAGGAACGGCGATGCGGCGATTTTTATTTCCTTCTTGACAGGTATCCGTCGATATGTTAAAATAAATTATACAATTTATGGTAAGGAAGGGAAATATGAAAAAGAGCGTCGTGATCTTGTTCGCACTGCTGGCAGTGTTGAGCGCATCCTGCTTTGCCGCCTGCGACACGGAATCGCAGGCGGACGAACATACTCATTCTTTTACGGAGTATGTCTACCAAAATGATGCGACTTGTCTGCAGGACGGAACGGAGACGGCAAAGTGCGACAGCTGTGATGAGACGGATACCCGGGTCAAAGAGAACAGTGCGCTCGGGCACGATCTCATCCCGCACGAGGGAAAGGCGGCGACCTGCACGGAGAGCGGCTGGGCAGCGTACGAGACCTGCTCGCGCTGCGACTATACGACGTATCGGGAGATCGCCGCGCTCGATCATGATCTCATCCCGCACGAGGGGAAGGCGGCGACCTGCACGGAGATCGGCTGGGCGGCCTACGAGACGTGCTCGCACTGCGACTATACGACGTATCGGGAGCTCGCCGCGCTTGACCACGAACTCATCCCGCACGAGGGAAAGGCGGCGACCTGTACGGAGATCGGCTGGGCGGCCTACGAGACCTGCTCGCGCTGCGATTATACGACGTATCGAGAGATCGAAAAGCTCGATCACGAATATGTTTTTTCGCACGAGATCCCAGGCACCTGTATTCAACCGGGGGAAATGGTATATATCTGCCGGAACTGCGGAGGCAGTACAACAGAAGCCGGCGCTTACGGGTTCCATGACTGGGGCGGGGAGCGCGTCGTCAAAGAGCCGACGACGCAGCAGAATGGAGAGATACTGTTCGCGTGCCGGGTGTGCGAAGAGAAGATGCGGCTCCTTCTTCCGGCGTTGTCGCAGAAAGCAGTCGACGAAGGCGCTTATCGCCGTGAACCGATCGATCCGGACGGCGCTTGCGGGGAGCCGGGGGGCGTGCGGTATATCTTTACGTTCCGCACACAGACAGATGAGATCTTCACATTCTCCTTTGACCTCATGACGGCGGCGCAAGATCATATTCTGAACGGAAAGCCGCTGTCCGAATGGGCGGATCCAGACCGGGAGAATGCCGTTGCCTATGATATCCCCGGGATCACCGTGGTCGAAAACTTTGAGCAGACGTGTCTTGCGCTCGGGGGCGGTGCCTTCCTCTGTGAGCGGTGCGGGGAGTTTATCTATGTTCAGGTGTATTATCCGCACCGGATGGGATCTTACAGCAGCCGGAGAGATGCTTCCTGCACACAGCCCGGGCTGCAGACGGGAACCTGTTCGGTCTGCGGCGTGTGGTTCGAGGAGGCGATCCCTGCGACGGGGCATGATTATTCCGGATATACGCTTGTCGAAGAGGGGGACGGGAGCTTGACGCTTCACCTGTCCTGCCGCTCCTGCGGCCACGAAGAGCAGGTGTATCACGTCACGGTGGACGAAGATGCGAGCAGCCCGTCCACCTGCCACTCGATCGGCGTGACGGTCTTCCGATGGACGGATGCGGCGGGGGAGCACACGCTTTCTCTTGAAGAGGAGGTCGCGCCCCACGTTCTCAACGGAGAACCTGTTTCATTGGATGCGTATTTTTCTCCCGATACGCCGGGGCTGATAGTCTCCGGAAATGCACCGGTGACCTGTCGGGAGTACGGACGTGGGGTCTTTACCTGCGAGACGTGTAAAGAGATGTATCTCGTTCAGGTTCGCGGGCCGCATCAATTCGGGGAGGCGGAGATCGTGCAGCCCACCTGTACGCGGGCAGGTGCGGAACGCAGATATTGTATCCTGTGTAATGCGGTTTCGGAGACCATCCTGCAGTCCGCCCTCGGGCACGATTATGTAAAACAGGAAGGCAAGCAGGCGACCTGCGAGCAGGCAGGATGGGAGCCGTACGAGATCTGTACGCGCTGCGGCGATTCGACGCAGAGGAAATATTATGCGCCGCACCGGTATGTCAAAGGCGTCTGTGCGGTATGCGGCCGGTACAAGAGTGTGTGCGAGGACGGATACCACGTCCTGAAAGATATCGACGGCAACGATGTTTTGGTTTCGATCGACTATACCATGTATCTCGGGGTGGAAGAATATCCGGGGATCGTGCTCCTGCGCGAGGAATCTTATGACTGCCGGATGAAGGTTCTTGACATCGGCGCCTTTCGCTGTGCGCACTGTAAAAATCTGATCCTCATAAGCATTTGCGGCGCGCATGAGTATGACGAGTCCACCAAAGTATCCCATCCTGCGACCTGCTCGGCGCCTGCCTATATCACGGTGGACTGCAAATATTGCGGCCCGGACACCGTCTTGTCGGTCGGTTCCGAGCTGGATGCCGAAGCGCATATTTATGGGGATACCCCGCAGGTCGTCACGGAGGAGGACGGAACGACGACGCTGATCTATGTCTGTACGCTGGATGATTCCCACCGGCTTGTCATTTCCGATGTGGAGATCGTCAGCGACCGGACGAGCTATCCTGCGGGCGAGGCTTCCTGCGAGGCAGAGGGAGAGCGCGTGATCGTCTATGTCGACGGGAACGGGAACGAGTATACCGTGCGGATGAAGATCCCGAAGACGGCGCACAGGATCGGCGGAACGTCGCTGACGGTGACCGATGAAGAGACCGACAATCATATTTTCACGCCTTTCGATGAACGTGCGGCGTATGTTACGGCGCTCGACAACATGCCTGTCTCCTGCGAGGAGACAAGTTTCGGGATATTATACTGCGACATATGCGGGAAGCATTATATGGTCAAATATCAGGGCGCGCACCAGGAAACGCAGCTGATCCGGGCGGCAACGGAGACGACGAATGAGATCTGGTATTGCGGGGTGTGCGGCAAGAATTGGGAGAAGCCGGGAACAGCGACCGGGAGCGATATGACGCCGGAGGCGCTTCCCGGAAAGCAGAGTTTTGATTTTTGAATGCGGAGACTTCCTTCGGAAAACTTTACATCGGGCGGGAAGTGTGGTATAATCCTCGTATGATACAGCAGATCGTCGCATTCGATGTGGGGGATCGGCGCGTCGGCGTCGCGTTCAGCGATCCGTTCGGCGGGTACGCCATTCCGTCCGATACCTATTTCCGCACGGGAGATCTTGCCCGCGACGTCAAGGCGCTTGCGGACATTGCGCGCTCGCGCGCCGTGCGTGCCGTCGTGGTGGGGCTGCCCCTCAACGAGGACGGCTCGGAGAGCGTCCAGAGCGAAAAGACGCGGCGCTTTGCCGCCGCGCTCGAGGGGGAGGGGCTGACCGTTCACCTCGAGGACGAGCGCTTTACGACGCGCGCCGCGCGGGGCGACCTTCTCGAGATGGGCGTCTCGCAGAAAAAAGACAAGAAAAAAAAGCAGGTGGACTCCATCGCCGCGGCGTATATTCTGGAGAGCTACCTCGCAAAAATCAGACAAGGAGAAGGCACATGAAAGAGGAACGCAACGACTACGATGACGACAACATCGTCGAACTGGTGGACGACGAGGGGAATTCCTTCCGCTTCGAGCACCTCATGACGTTCGAGTACAAGAACAACTGGTACTGCGCGCTCACCGAGCTCAAGGATGCCGAGGAGGAGGGCGACGAGGAGGACGAGGAGGATTCCGAGGAAGTCGCCATCTACCGCATCGAGGGCGATGAGGACAACGAACAGCTCGTGCAGATCGAGGATGACGACGAGCTTGACGAGGTGTTTGCCGAATTCTGCGCCCAGTACGAGGACTTCGAGGATGCCGACGAGGCGGCAAAGCTGGACGGCGAGGACTGATCGCCCTGTAAAAACCGTAAAATTTTTTCGGAAATTTTTCAAGGAAGGCTTGACAGCCTTCCTTTTTTATGCTATACTCTTATTAAGAATAAGTCTTGTTAAGGAGAGAGAGGATGGCGGGAGCGCCGCGCAACACCAAACAAAAACAGGCGGTCTACGAAGCGCTGACCTGCCTCGACCACCCGACGGCGACGCAGGTGTACGAATACGTCCACGTCGGGCATCCGACGCTGTCGCGGGGAACGGTGTTCCGCGTGCTGGGCGGATTTGCGGCGAACGGGCAGGTGCGCAGGGTGACGCTGGAGGGGAGCGATGCGCGCTTCGACCACACGCTTGCCCCGCACGCGCACGGGATGTGCCGCGTCTGCGGCAGGATCTGCGACATCTTTCTTCCGGACTACGAAGCCATCGCAAAGGACGCCCGCACGGACGGATTTGAGATCGACGGGTGCGAGGTGGAATTTACGGGCATCTGCAAAGAGTGCAGCGAAAAAATGCGCCGAGGCGCAAAAGAAGAATATAAGGAGAAATACGATGAAAGAACTCAAGGGAAGCAAGACGCTTGAAAATCTCATGGCGGCATTCGCGGGCGAGAGCATGGCGACCAACAAGTACGCCTACTTCGCCTCCAAGGCAAAGAAGGACGGCTACAACCAGATCGCGGCGATCTTCGAGGAGACGTCGGGCAACGAGCGCGAGCACGCCAAGATGTGGTATAAGCTCATTGCGGGCGGCATCGGCACGACGCAGGAGAACTTAAAGCTCGCGGCGCAGGGCGAAAACGACGAGTGGACGGATATGTATCCCACCTTCGCCAAGGTCGCGCGCGAGGAGGGCTTTGACGCCATCGCGAAGATGTTCGAGGCGGTCGCGACCGTCGAAAAGGAACACGAGGCGCGCTATCTGAAGCTCCTTGCCAACGTCGAGGAGGGCAGAGTGTTTGTAAAAGACGGCGAAGTGTACTGGCAGTGCCTCAACTGCGGCGCCATCGTCAAGGCGAGCGAGGCGCCCGAGGTGTGCCCCGTCTGCGCGCACCCGAAGGCGTACTTCCAGGTGAAGCCCGAAAATTATTGATTTCTCGCGCAAACGCTTGCTTTTCGGGCGGGCGTGTGGTATGATGAAAGGGATATAACGCGACGAAGCGGACTATTACCCCGCTGCACCCGTCACAGAGAGCCGCCGTTTGCTGCGAGGCGGCACGGGCACGCGGGCGAACTCGCCGCAGAGCGGCCCTCCCGAACGGAGTAAGGGGGGACGGTCTCCCGCCGTTACCGGGAAGGCATTGAATGCCGGTAAGGGGCGGGAAATTCCCGCAAAAAGAGTGGTACCGCGCGCGCTCCGCGTCTCTTTGGAGACACGGAGCGCGTCTTTTTTTCGGAAGGAGGTCGAGTATGGACGCCAAAAAGTACACAAAGCAGTTTATCCTGCCGCCCGGGCGCTGCATGGATTGGGCGGAAAAGCCGATGATCGGGCGCGCGCCGCTGTGGTGCAGCGTCGATCTGCGCGACGGCAACCAGGCGCTCATCGAGCCGATGGGGCTGGAGACCAAGCTGGAATTTTTCCGCCTGCTCGTGGAGATCGGCTTCAAGGAGATCGAAGTGGGTTTCCCCGCCGCGAGCGAGACGGAATACGACTTTCTGCGCGCCCTCATCGACCGCGGGCTCATTCCCGACGACGTGACCATTCAGGTGCTCACGCAGGCGCGCGAGCACATCATCCGCCGCACCTTCGACGCGATCGGAGGGGCGGAGAACGTCATCGTCCACGTCTACAATTCCACCTCCGTCGCCCAGCGCGAACAGGTGTTCCGCAAGAGCAAGGAGGAGATCAAGGCGATCGCCGTCGAGGGCGCGCGCCTGCTGAAGCAGCTCACCGACGCGGCGGGGGAGAAGTATCGCTTTGAGTATTCGCCCGAGAGCTTTACGGGCACGGAGCCGGAGTACGCGCTCGAGGTGTGCAACGCCGTGCTCGATGTCTGGCAGCCGACGGCGGAGCGGAAGGCGATTGTCAACCTGCCCGCCACCGTTGAAAATGCCATGCCGCACGTCTATGCCCAGCAGGTGGAGTATGTGCATAAGCACCTGAAGTACCGCGAGAACGTCGTTCTTTCCCTTCATCCGCACAACGACCGCGGGTGCGGCGTCGCCTCGGCGGAGTTCGGCATCCTCGCGGGTGCCGACCGCGTGGAGGGGACGCTGTTCGGCAACGGCGAGCGCACGGGCAACTGCGACATCGTCACGCTCGCGATGAATCTCTTCTCGCAGGGCGTCGATCCCTGTCTCGACTTCTCCAATATGCCCTACGTCGCGGCGCTCTATCAGAGCTTCACCGATATGCGCATCTCTCCCCGCCAGCCGTACGCGGGCGAACTCGTGTTCGCGGCGTTCTCCGGTTCTCACCAGGATGCCATCGCCAAGGGGATGCGTTTCCGCGAGGAGACGGGGCGCACCGTCTGGGACGTTCCCTATCTGCCCATCGATCCCAGGGATGTGGGCAGGGAGTACGAATCGGACGTCATCCGCATCAACTCGCAGTCGGGCAAGGGCGGCGTGGGGTATATCCTCGAACACGCCTTCGGCTTAAAGCTCCCCGCCCGCATGAAGGAGGCGGTCAGCTACGCCGTCAAGCACGAATCGGACGTGCTGCACAAGGAGCTGAAGGCGGAGGAGATCTTCGAGGTGTTCAGCCGCAGATTCCTCTCGCCGCGGTCGCATTTCTCGCTCGGCGAGGTGCATTACCGCCAGGAGAACGGCATCACGGCGCGCGTGCAGGTCGTCGAGGGGGACAGGACGACCCTCGTCGAGGCGACGGGCAACGGGCGTCTGGACGCCGTCTCCAACGCCCTCAAAAAGCATTTCGGCGTGCAGTACAACCTCACGGGCTACGAACAGCACGCGCTCTCGTCCGGTTCCTTCGCGCAGGCGATCTCCTATCTCGGCGTAGAGGCGAACGGCAGGACGTACTGGGGGGCGGGGGAGAACTCCGACATCACGATCGCGTCCGTGCAGGCGCTCGTGTCGGCGCTCAACAACCTGCTTGACGCATGAACGCCGTCAATTACGATGCCGTCATGCAGCGGCTTCTGGAGGAGGCGCAGGGAAAGCGCCTTCTGCTGCACGCCTGCTGCGCGCCCTGTTCCTCGTATTGCCTGTGCGAGACGGCGCCCAAAGTTCAGACGACGGTGTTTTTCTACAATCCCAACATGGACAGCGCGGAGGAATACGAAAAGCGCCTTTCGGAGCTTCGCCGCCTGCTCGCCGTGACCCATCAGGCGGATGTTCTGGAATCGGGCTACCGTCACGAGGATTTTGATGCCGTCGCGCGCGGATATGAGCAGGAGAAGGAGGGCGGCGCGCGCTGCGAGCGGTGCTTTCGGCTGCGCCTTTTCGAGACGGCGCGGCAGGCGAAGGCGGGCGGCTACGACTACTTTGCGACGACGCTCACCGTCTCGCCCATGAAGAACGCTCCCCTCATCAACCGCATCGGGTATGAGGCGGCGGAGGCGTTCGGGGTGGAATACCTGCCCACCGACTTCAAAAAGCGGGGCGGCTATCAGATCTCCGTCCGCCTCTCGAAGGAATACGGACTGTACCGCCAGAACTACTGCGGCTGTATCTATTCCAAACCAAGATCATGAGAAAGATCCCTGCCGTGCGGCAGGGATCTTGTTATATCCGGGAAAGCAGGGGCGCGAGAAAGGCTTCGTCCGTAAAGTCGGTGTCTTTGCCGTAGCACTCCATGAAGGTGCGCATCCACGCCTCCTCGTACTGCGCGGGGTCTTTGCCCTTGAGCATCGCGTGCAGCATCCTGCAGAGTAGCCTGTCGCCCGTCGTGAGCGCGGAGAAGCGCATCGCGCCCCTTCCGTAGAAGAGCGTCTTGCCGGGGAGACGGCGGCGGAGCAGGGCGAGCGTCGCGTCGTCCGCGGGGGATAATCCCTGCGCGAACACGGTGACTTGCTTACCCTCCAGCTTCCGCGCGTATTTTTTGAGAAACTTCTCGCAGCCGAGGCGGGAGGCGTACACGGCGCAGAAGAGGATGACGGCGTCGGCATCGCCGAGGAGAGCGGCGCCCTCTTTGAGGGGATGGGGGGTAAGCCCCGTCTGCTTGCAGAATAATTCTGCGTAGCGCCGGGACGAGCCGTACTTGCTTATATAGAGCACGAGTGCGCGGTTGTGCTGCATATGTTTCACTCCGAAAGGTGTTTTCCCGTCAGGAGATGACGGTCGAATTGTTCCCGCGGGAGGTTCGCTCCGCCGAGGGCGTCCGTAAAGAGCAGCATCTTCCAGGTGCTCTCCGAGACGGCACGTTCGAACAGATCGTCCGCCGACTTGACGGGCGGGAGCGCGCTGTCCGCGTTGGCGGCGCGCTCGAACGCTTCTCCCGAGAGGATGGCGTGATCGGGTTCCCGCGCGGGGTAAAAACAGGATAGCCCGTGGATGTGGAAGAGCCGGTCGAAGCGGTACCAATTCCGATGGGACGTATAGCACTTTTTGTGGAAAAAGGCGAGATAGCGGCGGAAGTTGTCGATGCCGCCGAAGAGGATGCGCCCCGTCATGGGCGTCCTGCCCAGCGCCGTCGTCGCCTGCATCCACAGGGCGAGCAGCGCGTCGTTTTTGCATTGCCTGAGATCGGGGAAGGGATAGCGCTGCGCCTCGCGCCTCTGCAGTTTGCGCGCAAAGTAGACGTCCCAGTCGTTCTCCATGCGCTGGTGCTCCCGCTTGTGGAGCTTGTTTTGTTCAAGATAGCGGTAGACGAAGGGGTGGAAGGCAACGTCCGCGCAGTAGTGCGTGACGTAGCCCAGACAGTACGCCGTCGCAAATGCGCGCTCCTCGTCGGTGAGGGTGGGGAGAATGGCGACAAACGCCGAGAACAGCTCGTAGACGGCGTTGCGATGCAGGTATTTTCCGAGGTTGCCCTCCGTGCGGTTCGCCTTGCGGGCGAAGAAGAACATATCGGGGCCTTGCGCGCCGAGAAAGTATGCTTCGGGGGCGGCGTCCGTGATGGCTTTGAGTTGATCGGGAAGGCGCTTCGCCGCCTCTTGGGCGATGAGCGCGTGCGTGATGGAAGATGGCATAGTGTCAGAATGTGCGCAGGCGTGCGCGTTATGCGTTCGGGTAGCGGCGCTCGCCGAAGAGCGCCGTGCCGAGGCGGATCATGTTGGAGCCGTGGGCGAGGCAGAGTTCCCAGTCCCCGCTCATGCCCATCGAGAGATGGACGATATTTTCATCCTGCGTCCGCGCGCGGTCGTAGAGGGCGCGCATCTCGTCGGCAAGGGAGGCGAGCAGCCGCTCATCGTCCGAGAGGGGGAGCATCGCCATGAACCCGCGCACGCGCAGCCCCTGTACGGTGCGCAGACGCTCGTAGGCGGGGTAGGCTTCGGCGAGCGAATAGCCGCTCTTGGACAGCTCGCTGCCGATGTTTACCTCGATGAGGACGTCCGTCATGATCCCCGCGCGCACGCTGCGTGCGGACAGTTCGGCGGCGAGTTCGTCGCGGTCGAGGGAGTGGATGAGACAGGTCTTGCCGATAAGGTACTTCACCTTGTTGGTCTGCAGGTGTCCGATAAAGTGGCGGTTGCCGCCCTTTATAAGGTGGAACTTGTCGCGGAACTCCTGCACTTTGTTTTCGCCGATGTCGGTGATGCCGGCGGCGATCGCCTCGTTGATCTCCTCCGGCGTGCGCGTCTTGGTCGCGGCGACCAGCGTGACCGGTTCGCCGAAACAGTTGCCCGCGGCGATCTTTTTGAGATAGGTCGTTACGTTTTCCGCAATGCTCATAGCATCTCTATTATAGCGCGACGGGCGCACGCTGTCAACGGGAAAGAGGCGCGGCGCGGGAATTTTCCCGCGCCGCGCCCTTTCGGAGGAATGTTGAAAAATTCAGATATGTTCCGCGATGCGGCGCGCCATCTCGCGGCAGCCGATCTGTTTCGTGCCTTCCGAGAAGATATCCGCCGTGCGCCAGCCCTCGGCGAGCGTCTCTTCGACGGCGTGCTCGACGGCGGCGTACTCCTTCTGCATCCCGAAGGAGTCGCGCAGCATCATGGCGGCGGCGAGGATGGTCGCGATGGGGTTGGCGATGTCGCGCCCCGCGATGTCGGGCGCCGAGCCGTGGATGGGTTCATACAGCCCGCACGTCGTGTCGCCGAGCGACGAGGAGGCGAGCATCCCGATGGAGCCGGTCACCTGCGCCGCCTCGTCCGAGAGGATGTCCCCGAACAGATTGGAGGTGAGCAGAACGTCGAACTGCGCGGGATCTTTGACGATCTGCATGGCGGCGTTGTCGACGAGCATATCGGTGACGGTCACGTCGGGGTAGTATTTTCCCGCATACGCGTGCACCGTTTTGCGCCACAGGCGGGAGGATTCCAGCACATTCGCCTTGTCCACCGAGATGATGCGCCCCGAGCGGCGTCTTGCAAGCTCGCACGCGATGCGCGTGATGCGCTCGATCTCGCGTTCGGAATACTTCTCGGTATCCCATGCCGTCTCTCCCATGACTGCGTCGCTGCCCTTGCCGCGTTCGCCGAAGTAGATGCCGCCCGTCAGCTCGCGCACGACGACGATCTCCACGCCGCCCGCGACGAGTTCTCTTCTGAGCGGAGAGGCGTCCGCGAGCGCTTTCCACAGCTTGGCGGGGCGGATATTGGAGTACAGGCCCATTGCCTTGCGGATGCCCAGGAGTCCCTTTTCGGGGCGCTTGTCGCCCGGGAGGGTATCCCATTTCGGCCCGCCGACGGCGCCGAGCAGCACGGAGTCGGAGGAAAGACAGCGCTCCACCGTGTGCGCGGGAAGCGGTTCGCCGCACGCGTCGATGGCGCATCCGCCCATGAGCAGCGGCTCGAAGGTAAACGTATGCGAAAAGCGGTCTGCGACGGCGCGGAGCACTTCCACGGCGCCCGCCGTGATCTCGGGGCCGATGCCGTCGCCCGCCAGAACTGCGATGTGCTTGTTCATGTTGTACCGCCCGCCTTTTTCAGACTTTTCATCAGTCCGCCCGCGTCGATGATATGTTGGATGAAGGGCGGGAAGGGATGCGCCTGAAAGCGCGCCCCCGTCGTCTCGTTGCAGATGACGCCCGTCGCAAGATCGCAGGAGAGCACGTCGCCCGCGCGGATGTTTGCGACCGCTTCGGGACATTCTAAAATGGGAAGCCCGATGTTGATGCTGTTGCGGTAGAAGATGCGCGCGAACGTGTTCGCGATGACGAGGGAGACGCCGCTTTCCTTGATGGCGATGGGGGCGTGCTCGCGCGAAGAGCCGCAGCCGAAGTTATCCTCGGCGACGATGATGTCCCCCGGTTTCACGTTTTTCACGAAGTCGGGGTCGATATCCTCCATGCAGTGGGCGGCAAGCTCCTGCCCGGACGCCGTGTTGAGGTAGCGCGCCGGGATGATGACGTCGGTGTCGACGTCGCTGCCGTATCTGTGGACGGTGCCGTGAATGGTCATGCAAGAACCTCCTTTGCCGTCGCCAGCCTGCCCATGACCGCGCTCGCCGCGGCGGTGTAGGGGGAGGCGAGATAGACTTCGCTCGTGATATGTCCCATGCGACCCACAAAATTGCGGTTGGTCGTGGAGACGCAGCGCTCGTGGTCGGCGAGGATGCCCATGTGCCCGCCGAGGCAGGGGCCGCAGGTGGGGGTGGAGACCACCGCGCCCGCGCGGATAAAGCCCTCCAAAAGCCCCTCTTTCATTGCCTGCAGATAGATCTCCTGCGTGGCGGGGATGATGATGCAGCGCACGTTTTTGGCGACCTTTCTGCCCGCGAGTACCTCGTGCGCCTGCCTGAGGTCTGAGATTCGCCCGTTGGTGCAGGAGCCGATGACCACCTGGTCGATGGCGATGTTTTCCCATGACGTATGCGTGTTTTCGGGCAAATGGGGGAAGGCGACGGTGGGCGCGAGCGCGCCGAGATCGATCTCATACGTCGCGTCGTAGTGCGCGTCGGCGTCCGCTTCGAACACGCGCACGGGGCGGCGGAAGCGCCCCTCCATGTAGGCGAGCGTCTGTTCGTCGACGGGGAAGATGCCGTTCTTCGCGCCCGCCTCGATCGCCATATTGCAGACGGTGAAGCGGTCGTCCATCGAGAGGGAGGCGACGCCGTCGCCCGTAAATTCCATGCTCTTGTAGAGCGCGCCGTCCACGCCGATCATGCCGATGATGTGCAGGATGAGATCTTTTCCCGTCACGAAGGGGGGGAGGGCGCCGTGCAGCACGAAGTGCAGCGCGGCGGGTACCTTGAACCAGCATTTGTTCGTCATCATGGCGGCGGCGAGGTCGGTGGAGCCGACGCCTGTCGAAAAGGCGCCCAGTGCGCCGTAGGTGCAGGTATGGCTGTCCGCGCCGATCACGCAGTCGCCCGCGCCGACCAGCCCCTGTTCGGGCAGCAGGGCGTGTTCGATGCCCATTGTGCCCACGTCGAAGAAGTGCTCCACCCCCTCGCGGAGGGCGAACGCGCGCGTGCATTTGACCTGGCACGCCGCCTTGATGTCTTTGTTGGGCGTGAAGTGATCCATGACGAGCGCCACTTTTTGCCGGTCTTTGACGTGTCCGCCCGCCTTTTCCACCTCGCGGATGGCGACGGGTGCCGTGATGTCGTTGGCGAGGGCGAGATCGAGTTCCGCCTCGATGAGCTGCCCCGCGCAGACGTCGTCAAGCCCCGCGTGCGCCGCAAGGATCTTCTGCGTCATCGTCATACCCATTTTCCTGCGCTCCTTTTTTCGCATATTTCTTGACAAAGTATAACATATGTGTTATACTTTCGTCAATCATTTGAAAAACGAATTATTACATAGGAGTAATCGAAAAAACGAATTGTGAATACCGAGAGCTTGCGGACATTTTTGTTGGTTGCCAAACTGAAGAACTTCACGCGGGTCGCGGAACAGCTGTTCATCGCGCAATCTACGGTCACCAACCGCATCGCGGAGCTGGAGCGCGAGCTTGCGGCAAAACTGCTGCGGCGGGATACCCGCAACGTCGCGCTCACCGAGCAGGGGAAGGCGTTCTGCGAATACGCGCGCCGCATCGTGGAGATGGAGGACGCCTGCATCGCCGCCGTCAAAGGGGGCAAGCGGCAGGTGCGCATCGGGGCGGTCAACGCCGTCTATGAGGGCGCGCTCAAACAGCGCATCCTGGAGGGCATCGCGCAGGGGAAGATGTACCGCGTCACCATCGGGCACACCTCGGGACTTTTGGAGATGCTCTGGGACGGACTTCTGGACGTCGCCTATGTCTATCAGGATATCCGCCGCTCGGGGTACTCGTGCAAGCTCTTTTCGGAGGACGAGCTTGTCTTTCTGGTGCGCGCGGACAGGAACGGCTTCCCGCACGGCATCCGCAGGGAGCAGCTCTCCGAGAGCCCATGCGCCATGTGCAATTTCTCGCTGCAGGAGATCGGCTCCTATCTCCGGGAACTGTTCCCGGCGGGCAAGCTCTTTCCCTTCGAGGTGGATAATTCCAACAAGGTCAAAGATTACCTCGCGGCGGGGCTCGGGTACGCCTTTCTGCCGCGCGGCATGGTGCAGGAGGAGCTGGCGAGCGGACAATTTGCCGAGATCGCGCCCGTCGATTTCAAACGCATGATCCTGCCGAGTTACCG